>JBDTZD010000198.1:0-9355 GCA_040005335.1 Pyrinomonadaceae bacterium
TTTTCGGGGGCGATTACGAAAAGTTTTATTGGACTTCGGGCAAAATAGAAGTTTACGAGAAACTCATAAACCAGAATTTTGATTTTGTTATTGCCAATGACATTGAAACTTTGCCGCTGGCAATGCGTCTTGCGCGAAAAGAAACTCCTGTAATTTTAGACGCTCACGAGTATTCGCCGCTCGAATTCGAAGATAATTTGCGCTGGCGCGTTTTGCAAAAACCCTTGATTGATTACATTTGCCGCGAATACATTCCGCGGGTAATTGCAGCGACGACCGTTTGCAACGGAATTGCCGAAATGTACGAACGCAACTTTGGCAAAAAATTTGAGGTCATCACCAACGCGGCAAAATATGAAGAATTGCCGGTTCTGCCGACAAATCCTGATAAAATCAAATTAATTTATCATGGACTCGCGCATCCGAGCCGGCAGACGGAAAAACAAATCGAGATGATGCAGTTTCTCGATCAAAGATTTGAATTAAATTTAATGCTTGTCGGAGACAACAATTACATTGAAAATTTAAAGAAAAAAGCTGTTTCATTGACTAACGTCAAATTTCTGCCGCCAGTTCCGACTGGAGAAATTGCTCGTTTTACCAATCAATTTGACATTGGAATTTTTCTGCTGCCGCCGACGAATTTTAATTATAAATACGCCCTGCCAAACAAGTTTTTTGAATTTGTCCAAGCGCGGCTTGCCATTGCAGTTTCGCCTTCGCTCGAAATGGCGAAACTTGTCAAAGAATTCGATTTAGGCTTGGTCGCAAATGATTTTACGCCGCGCTCTATGGCCACAGAAATCGGGAAGCTAACTGCTGAAAAAATAAATTATTTTAAGTCGCAAGCTAACAAACACGCTGCTCAATTATCAGCGGAAAGCAACCGCGAGAAATTTTTGAATATCGTAAACAAATATGTGCGGAATCGCCGGCATCATTAGCCAAAATAAAAAAATAGAAAAAAATTTGCTCCGGCAAATGACCGATGCAATTGCATATCGCGGACCGGACGGGGACGGACATTGGATTAATAATGTCAGCAACGTCGGGCTTGGGCATCGGCGGTTAGCGATTATTGATTTGAGCGATGGCGGGCGGCAGCCGATGTTTTACGGCGACGGACGCTATGCAATTACATACAACGGCGAAATTTACAATTATTTAGAACTGCGTGAAGGGTTGGAAAAAAGTGATTTCAAATTTGTTTCAAACTCAGACACCGAAGTTTTGCTCGCTCTTTACGCTGAAAGGGGCGAAAAGTGTCTGGAGGATGTGGACGGCATGTTTGCATTTGCGATTTGGGACGAGCAAGAGAGCACGCTTTTTTGCGCCCGCGACCGCTTTGGCGAAAAACCTTTTTACTATGCCGTTTACGACAACGCGTTTTATTTTGCTTCGGAGATGAAAGCACTGTGGGCGGCGGGCGTTCCCCGCACGATTAATAACGCTATGCTGTACAACTATTTAACCAATAATAATATGTACAACCCGGCAGATTTAACTGAAACGTTTTACCAAGGAATTTATAAATTAAAAGCCGCGCATCAATTCCTCATCGCGCCGGACAAATTGCAGCCCGCGCAAATTTGTTATTGGAAAGTTGATGAAAAAAATATCAATCACGACATTTCCGAAGACGAGGCAATCAGGCAATTTCGTGTTTTGTTTAATGAATCGGTCAAACGAAGATTGCGTTCGGATGTGCCCGTGGGAAGCAGCTTGTCGGGAGGTCTTGATAGCTCGCTGATCGTTTGTACAATTGATCGCTTAAATCATGAAAAACAAATTCGGCAAGCCACGTTTTCGGCTCGTTTCAAAAACTTTGCCAAAGACGAAGGCAAATTTATGCAAGTTGTTATTGACCGGACACGAGTCGAGCCGCATTTTGTTTATCCTGATGACGCTGGGTTGGCTCAAAACCTTGAACGTCTTTTTTTTCATCAGGAAGAACCATTTGGTTCAGCCAGCATTTACGCGCAGTTTTGCGTGATGAGTCTGGCTAAGGAAACAGGCGTCACGGTTTTGCTTGACGGACAGGGCGCGGACGAATTGCTAGCTGGCTATCATTTTTATTTTGACGATTACTTTCGTGAACTAAAGGGACGAGACAAAGATTTGCTGCAACTCGAACAAAAGGCTTATAAGAAAATCTATGGTGATCAAAACGGCGGATTTGATTTTAAAAAATTTGTATCGAAAGTCTTGCCTGCCGGACTTAAAGATAAAGCGCGAAAAATGCGTTACAATTTGCGGAATAACACCGAGCCGTTTCTTGACCGCAGCTTTCAAAAAGAGTTTTCCTCGGAATCTTTTGCTTTTCAAAACCAATCTCGCACTTTGGCAGAATCACTGTTGCAGAGTACCTTCGGCGGTTCGCTCGAAGAACTGCTGCGCTATGCCGACCGCAATTCAATGGCACACTCGCGCGAAGTTCGCTTGCCTTTTTTGCATTATAAATTGGTAGAATTTCTGTTTTCGCTGCCCGCACATTTTAAAATTCGCCGAGGCGTTACGAAATACATTATGCGAGCGGCTTTTAACGATGTTTTGCCCCCCGAAATTTTAAGCCGCGCTGATAAAATCGGTTATGAGCCGCCGCAGAAGTCATGGCTCGCAAATCCGCAACTTAATCAAGCAGTTCTGGATGCGGCGAAGTCTCTCACCGAAGCGCACATTCTGGATAAAAACGCCGTCAATTTAATCGAATCGCGCGAAGACAAAACGACGATTTATAATTCGCTCAAATGGAAAGCTTTAATGGCGGCGCAGATATTTAAGAATTGATTTTCAGAATTTCCTGAGCCAAAATGCGGGCCTGATTTTCTCTTGTGTAAAAACTAATTTTTTCGGGTTCGCCGTAATACTTAATTTCTCCTGTGCGCCTCCATTCCTCAAACCAGGAATTAAGAGCGGCGGCAAATTCCTCTGGCGTGTCCGCAATCTTTCCAGCCCGTGTTTCATTGATTATTTCTTCTAAAAAATCACGATCGCCGGGAGCGATTAAAATGTTCCGCCGAGCGCCTAAATACTCGTAAATTTTGCCGGATGCAATACCGCGAAACCCTCGCCAACCGGCGTAAAATAAAACGTTTGAGCTAAGCATTTGCTCAATTGCCTGACAGCGCGGAACGCGATCGGTAACTTTGGTTGAGAGGGGCGGCAGATTTTCTTCAATTAGCCTTTTCACGGCGGGAAATTCAGCCGTCCCAACAAAATTTAATTCAATTTCGCTGGAATTTTTATCCGCTAGAAATAGTTTGAGTCCGTCCAGCATGACCGATAACTGCTGTTCCGGTTTAAGCGTCCCGATCACGGAGAAAACAAATTTGTCGGTCGGCGCGGCAAATTGCTGTTGGGCTTTGGCAAACAAATCCGCTTCAAAACCGTTGGTCACGACCAAACTTTTTGCGTGCGGCGCAAGGCGTTTGATTTCTTCGATTAAAGGCTGAGTGACGGACGTTACAAGCTGCGCCGATTGCAGCCATTTTTGAAGGTAAAACTTGTAGAAATTGTTTTGGATGCGAGCTGGCAAATCGGGCGTGTAATTTTCAGCGAGCAGATTGTTATCCCATAAGTCGCGGAAATCCGCGATATATGGGATATCCATTTTTACTGCTAACCGATGACCAAGTTTGATAGTGTTCATGGGGAACCCGGTTGCGAAAATGTAGTCAACCGGATTTTCGCTCAGATAATTAACCATGTAATCATAAAATTCAAAAGCGTCGCATTTCGGATTGATGTTGCCGGCTGAATAAAGCGCGGTGTAAAGCAGTAATTTCCTGGCGCGAGATTTAAGCCACAAACGATGATAAAATTTGTCGAGAGTGGCGGCATAAGGCAGTTGAATAAGCGTGTAATTTTCTTTTTCAGTGACGATGGGCGGCGTTAAATTTTCGCTTTCGTATCCTGGGGTCGAGTTTTCGTCACCGTTCCAATGTCGGGTAACGACGATTGGGTGCAAGCCGTGTTGTTTAAAATTGTCGGCAAGAGATTCAGCTCTTTGTGCCGCCACAATATTGCACGGCGGAAAATAATATGAGGCTATTAAAATTTTTTTCATGCATCTTTACTGCAAACGCTCATTTTACAATTTAGCTCGACCGCATCACAATTGCGGCTTATGCGAATTTTTTTCGAGACGGCAAACAATGGGAATTTAACTCTTTGAAAATTCTTTTCGGAATGCCCGATTTGCGTATCTATCAACGAATTCTCGAAACCTGAGTAAAATATTTTTTGTTATGAAAATTGAATCAAATTGGTGGAAATTTTCGATAAATCCTACGAAGCGTGGCGTAAAAATTAAAAACGGCGATGGCACGCGCGAAGTTAATCCCGCTTTGCCAGATGGTCGCCGTTTGGCGGATTACGCCGGTTATTTGGGTTTGGAAAATTTGTTTGCAGCGCAGATCCCCGCTTCGGAAAATCCTGAAGAACGGATTTTTATTTCGACGCATCACCTTTTTGAAATTACGTTTAAGCAGATGATTTTTGATTTGACCGTCATCGCCGAAACGTTTCAGACAGTTTCGGCGATTCCGCACAATGATGAATTTCATCTGCTTTGTACCTCTGAATCTGAGAGCGAAGAATTTTGGCGCCCCGCAATTTTAGCGGCAAATCGTTTGAAATATTCGGCAAAAGCTGTTTTGCCGATTTTCTTTCACTTTTTGGACAAATCAGAAGGCAAAGACGAAACATTTAGTGGTGTAGAGTATTTCAAGTTTCGCCCCTATTTGCCGCCCGCCAGCGGTTTCCAATCGGCGCAGTTTCGCCTTATTCAACGTGCCTTCGGCAAAGGCAAACTCTTTGATATTCGTCTTTTCCCGTCTCAGGAATATAGCCGTGAATACGAAGGACATGATTCCGCAGATTTAAAAGAAATAACAAACCGAGTTTTTTTGCGCGAGGCGACTGCAATCGCTAACCCGGCTGATGATTCACCGCTTAAACAAGCGACAATCCTAGACGCCGCGGCGCACGAAGTTTTAACGCGTCTGGCGCAGTTCGCCGAGGTTGATTTGGAAGTTCCGCCGATGCAGTTTATCTCGGAAAGTGAGATAGAAACAGCGGTTGACGCTTTCCGCCGAATTTTGACTATTCACCGCAAAAATCAGGAACTGCTCGGTGAAAAGCCCGCCGATGCAGACAGTTTCGACCGCCAAGCCGTTGTCAATTTTCGCGCCGATTTGGAGAGCGTGATTAGTGCGGAGAATGCTCGCCGGAACACTTTACAGATTTCTCGCGCCGGGGCTTTTTATCTTCATTATATTTCTCCGAAGGGAAATCTGACGCACGTTCTAAATCGTCTTGTTTCAACCGATGAGGCACTATTCGGGCAACAGGAAGACAGCTTTTTGTCTCTTCATCTGCGAATGGCTGCCGACCGCGTGCGCGAAGTTCAGGAATACGCTCGTGCGCACGGCGCACCGGAACAGCCTGCGGGAACAGGCGGCGGCGGTGTCCCCTATCTGACTAACGTGCGAAACAATTTAATCGGATTCTTTCCCCTCCTGGTCGCGGTTCGTAATTTGGAGGACACTCCAATTTTTAGTTGGATTGAATAAAACCACAGTTCTTAAGAAACTCTTAATCATTGGTTTTTGGCATTAACAAATGTTTTAAAAGTGACAAATTACTCCGATTTGTTTACATTTATAACAGAAGACGGATATTGGATAGTTTCACAAATTCAGCCTCTGACCTGCCCCGGTTTTTTCTAACGGCTGTTTGCTCCAGCATTTTATAAACAAAGTAATCCGTTGACCTGCAAATTCCAAACAAATTAAAAAGAGGTAGAATGTCTCAAAAACTCTCCATCATATTTCTCTCCGTTCTGGTTGTCTGCGTCGGTTCGGTTTTAGCCAAAAACGGAAAAGTAAATACCGATAAAAAACAAGCAAACAACGACAGCGTCTGGCAATTAATTGATGAATCACAGCTAAACCGCGACTCGCGGGAACGGCTGATTGTACCGCAATTTTACAAAACACTGAGACTCGGCAAGCAAGCGTTGCAGACGGTTTTAGAGCGTACCCCGGCAGAATTTTCCTTCGCAGCGAAAGATTCAGAAACTGTTTTGACGCTTCCGCTGCCGGACGGCAAACTGGGGCGTTTCCGTATTGTCGAATCATCAGTGATGGCTCCCGAACTGGCGGCAAAATACCCGGAAATTAAAAGCTACTTGGGGCAAGGAATTGATGACCTGACAGCAACGGCGCGTTTTGATTTATCGTCGCAGGGCTTTCGCGGAATGATTCTTTCGTCAAACGGAACGATTTTGATTGAGCCATTTGCCAAAAACAATACTGATAATTACATCAGCTTTTATAAACGCGACGTTGCGAGAGATGAAACTTTTGAGTGTTCGACGGGCGGTGATGTCTCTCTTTTTAACGCGGATTATTCTCAACTTGAATTACCGCAGGCTCCGTCCGTTGTAAACGGAACGCAGCTGAGGACCTATCGCCTTGCACTGGCAGCGACGGCCGAATATACAAACGTCTTTCGCCAAGCCGGAGATACTGACGCACAGGCAAAAACCAGAGCTTTGGCGGCAATGAATACAATAATGAATCGCGTTAACGGAGTTTACGAGCGCGATTTGTCAATCCGAATGGTCTTAGTTGCCAATACTGATTTGCTGATCTACACCGACTCGGCAACTGATCCTTACACCAACAACAATGGTGGAACAATGCTCGGTCAAAACCAAACCAATATTGATACTGTCATCGGCACAGCTAACTATGACATCGGGCATGTTTTCAGCACGGGCGGCGGCGGCATAGCCCAATTGTTCGTTCCTTGCGGAAGCAGCAAAGCGAAAGGCGTCACCGGATTACCAAATCCGATCGGAGACGCTTTTGCAATTGATTATGTGGCTCACGAAATGGGACATCAATTCGGTGCCAATCATACTTTTAACGGGGCAGTTAGTAACTGCAGCGGCGGCAATCGGAGCAGCGGCTCGGCATATGAACCGGGCAGCGGCATCACGATTATGGCTTATGCTGGAATCTGCGGAAATCAAAACTTGTCCAATCATAGTATTGATACTTTTCACGTCAAGAGCCTTGAAGCAATCGTCAATTTTGTCACCAATTCGGGAACTTGTTCGGTCAATACCGCCACTAACAATACTCCTCCAACTGTTTCATCCGTCGGCGGGACGACTTTTAACATTCCGCGAAACACTCCTTTCGTTTTAACAGCGACTGGCAGCGATTCGAACGGCGATACTTTAAATTATGATTGGCAGCAATATGATCTCGGCGCATCAACGATCGCGGTTCCCAACACCGATGCTGACGGCATAGCACGTCCGCTTTTCCGCCCCATTTTACCGACTACGAACGGTATTCGTTACTTTCCCTCGCTATCATATATTTTGAATAACGCGAATGTTCCGCCCGCCACAACCGGCAATTTTCTGACTGGTGAAGCGCTGCCAAACATTAGCCGGACAATGAATTTTCAAGTAATTGCGCGGGATAATCATGCAGGCGGCGGCGGCGTCAACACGGCGACCGTGCAAGTTGTTGTCAATGGCAGCAGTGCGCCGTTCCAAATTATCCAACCAAATTCGAACGTCGGATGGAGACCCGGTACGACTCGCATTGTTTCTTGGGATGTCGGCGCAACAGCTGTTGCGCCTATCAACGCGGCAAACGTTAAAATCTCATTATCAACTGACGGCGGGCAAACTTTTCCGACGGTTATCTCAAACAGCACGCCGAACGATGGGTTTGAAACGGTTACTGTGCCGAATGTCACGACGGCGACCGCCCGAATCAAAGTCGAAGCCGTCGGCAACATTTTCTTTGATGTCTCTAACTCTAATTTCGCGATTTCGCCGACAGCAGTCACGACCACTCCATTTGATTTTGACGGCGATGGTCGTGCCGACATTTCAGTTTTCCGACCGAGCATCGGCACCTGGTTTTTATCGCGTTCAACGCAGGGATTTCAGAGCGTTTCCTTTGGTTCGGCTAACGACAAACCTGTCGCAGGTGATTTTGATGGCGATGGACGCGCTGATGTCGCGGTATGGCGACCGACAGACGGAACTTGGTATCGTTTGAACAGTTCCACCGGAGCGTTTGTCGCAACGCAATTCGGCGCAAACGGCGATGTCCCGGTTATTGGCGACTTTGACGGTGACGGTAAAACTGATGTTTCCGTTTTTCGTCCGGCTGATGGTAATTGGTATCGCTTAAATTCCGGTAACGGGCAGTTTGTTTCCGTCCAATTTGGCGCGAGCGGAGACATTCCTGCAGCGGCTGATTTTGATGGCGACGCTAAAACTGATATTTCAGTATTTCGTCCGTCAACCGGCTCCTGGTATCGCTTAAATTCAGGCAGCAACGGAAGCTTTAGTTCCGTCCAGTTCGGGGCAAATGGGGATATTCCGGCGGCAGCAGATTTTGACGGAGATGGACGCGGCGATATCTCGGTTTTTCGTCCGTCAACCGGCTCCTGGTATCGTTTGAATAGTTCAAACGGCTCATTTTACGCTGTCCAATTCGGCACTAATGGAGACATTCCCGCTCCAGCTGATTTTGACGGTGACGGACTCGCCGATGTTGCTGTTTACCGCGGTAACACTTGGTATTTACTTCAAAGCGCAGCGGGTTTTAGCGGCGTTCAATTCGGCACAATCGGAGATAAACCAATTTCCTCTTCTGTCGTTCAGTAAACTACTTGAAAAATTAATATTGGTGACGCTGAGAAAATTAGCATCACCAATATTAATTTTTGAAATACTAGAAACTAATCGAATAAATTCGGCTTGTTTCTTTGTTTTGCGTCGTGAAACTGCCGCGCGTCGGAACGGCGGCGCGAAGTGCTTTCTTCAGTTGTATCGCGCGTCACAACTTCATATAAAGTCGCTTGTTTATCTCCATGTTTACGCAAAATTCTGCCTAAACGCTGGATGTGTTCCCGGCTCGAACCTGATCCCGAAAGAACGATTGCGACGCTAGCATCAGGCACATTGACGCCTTCGTTCAAAACTTTTGACGTCGCCAGAGCCATTACCGCCCCGCTATTAAAGGCTTCGAGCCACTGCCGCCGTTCTTTAACATTGGTTTCGTGAGTGATTGCCGGAATTAGAAAATCAGTCGAAATGCGATAGACAGCGGCATTTTCAGCAGTAAAAATTAAAACTTTGTCATGTCGGTGGCGAACCAGCAAATCTTGCAGAACACTCATTTTCCCTGCTGTTCCAAGCGCGATTTTTTTTGATTCGCGATAGGCTTTCATGGCTCGCCGCCCTTTGGAGTCGCAGGGCGGGGCTTCGTCATTTATATGACGCTCTTCGCCGCGTTTGGCCTTATGACGCTCGGTT
>JBDTZD010000188.1:0-9307 GCA_040005335.1 Pyrinomonadaceae bacterium
TTTATCAACGGATCTTGAAACCAATGTCTGTGTCGTCGGCGCTGGTATTGCCGGACTGACGACCGCTTATCTATTGAGTAAAGCCGGAGAAAAGGTGATCGTCATTGACGACGGCGCGATTGGCGGGGGCGAAAGCGGGCGCACAACAGCCCATCTTTCAAACGCGATTGACGACCGTTTTTACAAGCTCGAAAAACTGCGCGGCGAGGAAAATTCGCGACTGGCTGCGACAAGCCACGCGGCTGCGATTGATAAAATTGAGCAGACTGCGCGCGAAGAAGAAATTGATTGCGATTTTGCAAGAGTTGACGGTTATCTATTTGAGCCGCCCGAAGGCGACCAAAGCGAGCTGGATAAAGAATTAACGGCAGCAAAACGCGCCGGAGCTTCGGTCGAAATGGTTGAACGCGCCCCCATTCAAGATTTTGATACCGGGCGGGCAATCAGGTTTGCGCGGCAGGGTCAGTTTCACATTTTTAAATATTTGAACGGTTTAGCAAGGGCAATCGAACAGAACGGCGGACAGTTGTTTTCAAACACAAAAGCTTGGGATTGGACGGGCGGCGAAGCACCTACGGTTGAAATTGCGGACGGAAAGAAAATTCGCGCCAAAGCTGTCGTGCTCGCAACAAATTACCCGCTCAAAAGTCAGGTTCACTTTAAACAAGCGGCTTATCGAACTTATGTGGTTGGCGTCAAAGTGCCAAAAGGTGCGGTCGCTAAAGCGCTCTTCTGGGATACAGAAGACCCGTACCATTACACCAGAATTCAAGAGGAAAATGATTACGACGTGGCAGCACCCTTGCGCAATATAAGGATTGGGTAACAGCCGGCGGCGAAGTCGAAAAGTCGGAAGATTTGCAAAATGGGCAAGCAGCAATTATCAGTCGAGGCTTATCGAAAATTGCAGCTTACCGTGATGAATCGGGCGCACTGCACGAACGCTCCGCCGTTTGCACACACTTGGGCTGCATCGTCCGCTGGAATTCGGGAGAAAAAACTTGGGATTGCCCGTGTCACGGCTCGCGCTTTGACACTGACGGTCATGTTATCAACTCGCCCGCAATTGCGCCGCTCGCAGCGATTGAAAATTAATCGGCTTCTTGCGCCGTCGAAATTTAACGGTAATAACCAAAGTTTCGGCGGCTCACAAATCATAAACGAGATATTGCAAGTCGAATCAAGCGCCAGCGTTGCAAAAGATTGGAATTCCAATTAGTTTTTATTTCTTAACACGTAACTAATGCAAAATCTTGTTTCAATTTGATGTCACAAAGTAGAGCTTGACGGTGTTTTACATTACAGAAACCGCAATCCGCGAAACTTAAAAACTACTTTTGGAGGACTTTGATCAAGATGAATTTAGGTAATTCACATTTCCGTCGTTATGCTTTGCTGTTAGTAATAGTTTGCTTATCAGGCTCGACCATTTTTGCTCAGGAGAAAACTGCCAATCAAAGAAAATACAACGATTTTTGCGATAACAATAATTATTCTTATGGAGACAACAAAGCTTCGTTTAATGAAGTTCGTGAAACAACTTTACGCCCTAGCGATCTCTTAACTGTTGACGGAAAGCGCAACGGCGGAATTCATGTCAAAGGCAGCAACCGTGCTGACGTGCTGGTTCGGGCGTGTGTTCAAGCCCAAGGTAATTCAGACGAAGCGGCGCGGGCGGTTGCTCGCAACATCCGCATCGAAACGAGTCCGGTTATTCACGCCGAAAATTCAACGGACGATTCAAATTGGGCTGTTTCATATGAAATTCTGGTTCCGCGAACGGCAAATCTTAAACTGACTACTCATAACGGAGGTATTTCAATTGATTCCGTGGAAGGAACAATGGAATTTACAGCTCTTAACGGCGGCGTTCATTTGAGCGAAGTAGCGGGTGATGTCAAAGGCAAAACGACAAACGGCGGTCTGCATATCGAATTGTCTGGCAACAGTTGGAAAGGCGCAGGTCTTGATGTTGAAACAACAAATGGCGGTGTTCATTTATCCCTTCCTGAAACTTATGCTGCGCACATTGAAACCGGAACGGTTAACGGCGGCTTTAGAAGCGAAATCAGCACTCTGAATGTGGAAAGAAAAGATCGGGAACGCGCCGTTCGATTAAACACCGACTTTAACGGCGGCGGCGCGACCGTTCGAGTTATTACTACTAACGGAGGTGTGCACATTAATACCCCTGACAAAACTCGTTAACTCTTAACAGCGTTTACTTAATCTCAACAAAAATTTAATCAGCCAGCCAACTTAAAATAAGTTAGCTGGCTCATCTTTTGATCACTTTAGCAAACAAAGTTTTTCAACTTTTCTTAGCGCGTTTCGGAGGCTTCCTGCCCCCATCGCGGTCTTTCTTTTTAGCTTTTGCTTTTTCTTTAAATTTTGGTTTGACGCTCTCTACTTTCATGTCTGGTTTCGAGGGGCGGCGCTCCTGCGGCTTGTCTTCATCAGCATCATGCGCAATTGCCATGCGAACATTAGCTCTTTGATTGCGAATGCGAGTTCTGGTCATTCCCTGCAACACTTGTTCGACGTATTCGGACGGAATATCAACGAGCGTGAATCGGTCGTTGATATCAATTGCGCCGATTGCTCTGCCCGGCACATTTGCTTCGTTGGCAATTGCACCGACAATATCGCTTGGGCCGACGCGGTGATTGCGGCCGACATCAATAAACAGACGCACCATGCCTTCATTATCAAAGCCGCGTAGCTGGGGTTCAGGTTCGAGCGGAACTTCCAGAGGTTTGTCTCCGGCGGCAAGGCGCGCAGCGGCAGCAGCAATTTCAGCCAAATCACAACCGCTTTCTTCAGCTAATTCTTCGACAAGCGACAAATACAAATCAAGTTCTTCGTCCTTTAAAGTTTTTAAAATTCTCTCTTTGAACAAAGCTATCCGGCGCGAAGCAACATCCGCTTGAGTCGGCAGCTTCAGCGGTTCAATGCGCTGACCGGTGTAACGTTCGATGTCGCGTTTCATCCGCTGCTGGCGCGGCGTGACAAATAAAACTGTTGTGCCCATCCGTCCCGCGCGTCCTGTCCGACCAATCCGGTGAACGTAGGAATCGGTGTCGCTCGGCATATCGTAATTGATGACAGAAGCTATTCGCTCAACATCGAGTCCGCGCGCGGCAACGTCCGTAGCAATCACAATCTCGACCTGCCCGTTTCGTAATCGTTTAATTAAAGCTTCGCGCTGCGCCTGATTCATATCGCCGTGCATGGCTTCGGCGGCATAGCCGCGCGCTTGTAATTTGACGGTCACTTCGGCAGCGCCGACTTTGGTGCGGTGGAAAATCAACACGGCTTCGCCGGGTTTGGATTCAGCTTCAAGCAATCTGGTTAGGACATCGAGCTTTTGCGCTTCGGAAACATTGATATAAAACTGCTCGATTGCCGGCATCGTCAACGTCGTTTTTTCAATTTCGACGTTGACCGGCTCATTCAAATAGCGTTCGGCAATGCGGCGCACTTCGCGCGGCATCGTCGCGGAAAAAAGCGCGGTCTGTCTCTCTTTTGGTGTGTGAGAAAGAATCCATTCGACATCTTCCTGAAAACCCATTTTGAGCATTTCGTCGGCTTCGTCGAGCGTAACTACTTTTAAGCGAGATAAATCGAGAGTTTCGCGCCGCATGTGATCCATCACTCTTCCGGGCGTTCCGACTACTATCTGCACACCGCTTTGCAAGTGCCGAATTTGCTGGGAAATAGACTGCCCGCCGTAAACCGGCAGAACGCGCACGCGACCAATATATTTTGAATAAGTATGAAAGGCTTCGGCAACTTGAATTGCCAGTTCGCGCGTCGGCGTCAGCACCAGAACTTGAATATCTTTGCTTTGCATATCTAGCCTTTCGAGCATTGGCAGCGCAAACGCCGCTGTTTTGCCTGTTCCGGTTTGAGCTTGACCAACCACGTCTTTGCCCGCCAGCAGCAAAGGAATAGTTTTCCGCTGAATCGGCGACGGCACTTCGTAACCAAGTTCGTTAATTGCCTTTAATAAATTTTCACTCAAACCAAATTGTTCAAAATTTCCGTCTGTTTGGGTTTGCATCGTAGTAAAAAAGCCTTTCCTGATAGTTCACGCCAAAACAGTTAGTTTGCCAAATTTACGGTAATCAAACAAATCTTTAAATACTCAAGCAATTCCAAGACTTCTTGCAGCGACCGGGTTGGATTTGAATTGGTCGAATAAATAACTTCGCTCTTCTTTCGCAAAACGTTATATTGTCAACTTTGACTTTCAATACCATAGCAGGACAATTATCATATTGCCGTTTGCGCAACTGATGTTTTTCGATGGGATTAGATGGAAAACGAAATAGAATTTAAAACTGTCACGGTGACGCGCTACGTCACACCTTTGAGAGAAGGCGGTTCGCTTCCGGCAATTGTCGAAGCTGATAATTGCGGCATGTACGTCTTAAAGTTTCGCGGCGCGGGGCAAGGAGTCAAGGCTTTGATTGCCGAAATTATAGCGGGAGAAATGGCTCGCGCGCTCGGTTTACCAATTCCCGACATTGTTTTCGCTGAATTAGGCGAAGCCATCAGTCAAACCGAGCCCGACCCGGAAATTCAAGATTTAATGAAAGCGAGCGTCGGGCAGAATTTGGCCATTGACTATCTGCCCGGTTCGATTACATTTGACCCTGTTGTTGAAACAATCGAACCATTTTTAGCTTCGCAAATCGTCTGGTTCGATGCTTTTGTCACCAATGTTGACCGCACGCCGCGCAATACCAATATGCTCATCTGGCATAAAAAACTGTGGCTGATTGATCACGGCGCAGCATTGTATTTTCACCATTCCTGGGATAATTATCTAGAACATGCGACGCGCCCTTTTGTCCAGATCAAAGATCATGTTTTGCTGCCTTTTGCGGGCGAGATCGAAGCTGCCGATTCATTTTTTCGCGAGCGGCTCACCTCTGAAATTATTAAATCAAGTGTGGATTTGATTCCCGACGCTTGGCTTGAAAACAATCCGCTTTTTGCATCTGCTGCGGAACACCGCAGGGGCTATTTTGAATACTTGACGCGGCGTCTTGAATCATCAAAAATCTTTGTCGAGGAGGCGCAGCGTGCCAGAAAAATGTTTGTTTGATTATGCAGTCGTGCGTCTCGTCCCGCGCGTTGAGCGCGAAGAATTTATCAATGTCGGCGTGATTGTTTCGTGTACAGCGCGGCAATTTTTAAAAGCCCGACTCACAGTTGACCAGAAACGTCTCACGGCTTTTGCGCCGGACGTTGAAATTGTCCAGGTTTATGAGCATTTAAAAGCAATCGAAAAAATCTGTGAAGGCGGAAAACAATCCGGAGCGATTGGCGAATTACCCGCGCGAGCCAGATTTTATTGGCTAACGGCTCCGCGCAGCACGATTATTCAAACGTCGCCAGTTCATTCCGGTTTGTGTGATGAGCCGGAAACCGCACTCGAAAAACTTTTTAAAACGATGATTCAACCGATTGAAATTGAAAGTAAATGCGGCTCAGAAACAAAGCTTTAACTCTAAAAACTCAAACTAATCTTGCGGAGTTCCGAAAGAACTAGCCCCTAATCTACTCTTGAAAGAATTATTTCCTTTTTCTGACACCTTTTGTTGAATATTACTCTCAAGCCGTTAGCTACTTCAATAAAGTTTTACTGAGTTGTTTTTACCGTTAAACTATCCTGACTTCGACAAACATTCGGTGATTCAACCGTAAAAGTTGCGGTAACTTCTTTGGTCTTACTTGAATTAGGCTCGACTGTAATAGCTGTTGTGCCCTGACCGCTGATTATTTCACCCTTTGAAACTTGCCATTTGAATTGTGTTTCTCTTGGTAATGGGGAAGATGTCACATCAGCGACAAAAATCATCTGTTTTTTATTAAATTCACTTGAAGAAATGTCTATTGTTAAGTCGCACGGATATAGTTCTTTCTCTTTAGGTTCACCAGTATTAGGACATTTTAAAGGGGTGCTATTTTTGTTCGGAAAGTAACTGATTGAGTAAACTTGTGTTTCATCCTCAGCAATACTCAAACTAATTCCCTCAGCTACATTTTCCAGAAAAAATCCTTGATGATAAGCCCTCCCACTCTGAAATTTGCTTCGGTCTAAATTTAAGGAACTGAAAAGAACTGGTTTCATTCCAAAATGGACATTCAAATGCGTCACAGTTTCTCTAGGAATATTCCAGCCGCTATTATCCTTATCTGTGCATTTCCCATATGAGTAGGTGATTAAAAGATTAAACTCTTTGCTTTTGTAAAAACCTTCATGTTTGTCATTTGAGTCCTCTGATTTGCCAAATACCCTTTCAACCTCAGTACGTGTGGTATGAAACAATTTAATAAACTTCAAATCGGGTGATTTGTTGTTTTCTTGAGCCAAACAAGGAAGTGATAAAGCACAAATGATTAAGAAAAGGGTCATGGGTTGCATAGTAAGCGTTCCTACTGGCTGAGTTTTTGTCTTTCAATCGGAAGGACGTGCACAATCCTTTTACGTTTGCCAGATGTTATTTCTTCCATTGCAATACTTCTTGAGTAATACTAAACAGCTTCACATTTTCTGTTTTCGATTTGCTTAAACTTTTTACTGGCTAACTTCTTTATCTTAGTTAAGTAATCCGTCCAAATAAGAACGGCAACTCCAAAGAGCTACCGTAAATTATTGAAAATCTTGGTGGCGGGGGGGAGACTTGAACTCCCGACCTGCGGGTTATGAGTCCGCCGCTCTAACCAGCTGAGCTACCCAGCCATATGTCAAACCTTTATTATAGATTTCAAAATTAAAACGTCAAGTGATGAATTGAAAAGCATTGTCGTATAAATCGTTTATTTCAGATTCATCTTTTTCAGTAAAGATACTGCAGAAGCAGCGGTTTCAAATCGTCCATATCAATCGGCTTGCGGACTACTTGGTTAGCGCCAGCCTCTAAAGCTTCATGACGGTATTTTTCGCTATGCGCCGTAACACAAACGACCGGTACGTCCGAGACTCCGTCCATTCCTCTGATCAACTTTGTCGCCGTCACGCCGTCCATCATCGGCAACGCTAAATCCATCAAAATTAAATCCGGGCGTTCGCGCTGAACAATCTCAATTGCTTCGCGTCCGTCGGTCGCTTCGATGACGCGGTATCCAAGCATTTGGAGCATTACTTTTATCAAATGCCGCGCGTCATCATAATCTTCGACTACCAGAATTGTTTTCACCATACACTTCACTAAAAACCAGAAACAAAAATCTTCAACTGTTAATCAAACTCTAAACTTAGGTCAAAGATAACAGTTTGTGTATGCAAATATTAGATGAAATTTATCGAATTGGGAATAGGCGAATTTTTGCTGACGAATAAAAAGGCGCGACAAAAGCGTTTTTACGCCACAATATCTCCGGCATTTGGCAACCCTTATTTTTTTTGAACGCAGGTTGCCGCTCGGCACTGGTCTTCGTATCATTGAAGCTGGAAATTTAATTTTTGAGGTTCGCCTAAATGACAAAAATCGTCCAACGTCCGCGCCGCCTGAGAAGAACAGCAGCGCTGCGCGCCCTTGTTCAAGAAACCAGATTATCGCCGGAAGATTTTATTCTGCCGCTTTTTGTCTGCGAAGGAGAAAATGTCCGCCGCGAAGTTTCTTCAATGCCCGGAGTCTTTAATCTGTCAATTGACGAAACTGTCCGCCACGCCGAAACCGCTTTTGCTGAAGGCGTCAGGAGCGTGATTTTATTTGGGCTTCCCGAAACTAAAGATGCTGAAGGAACAGGCGCGTTTGATGAAAACGGAATTGTTCAGCGAGCGATTCGCGCTCTCAAAAAGGAAGTTCCGGATTTGGTTGTCATCGCCGATTGCTGTCTCTGCGAATACACCTCGCACGGACATTGCGGCGTTGTCGAAGGGGGCGAAGTTTTAAATGACCAGACGCTCCGGCTGTTATCAGAAACGGCTCTCGCCCAAGCTGCCGCGGGTGCTGATATTATTGCGCCTTCGGCGATGATGGATCATCAGGTCGCGGCGATTCGGGCAACGCTCGACGGCAATAATTTCACCAATCTTCCCATCATGTCTTACGCCGTCAAATTTGCTTCTGCATTTTACGGACCGTTTCGCGAAGCGGCGGATTCAGCTCCAGCGTTTGGCGACCGTCGCGGTTATCAAATGGACGGGGCAAATTTTCGAGAAGCGATGCGCGAAGCCGAATTGGACGTTTTGGAAGGTGCGGATTTTCTCATGGTCAAACCGGCGACAGCTTATTTAGATTTAGTTTACGCTCTGCGTCAAAGGTTCGATTTACCTCTCGCGGCATATCACGTTTCGGGCGAGTACGCGATGATCAAAGCCGCCGCGATGAGAGGCTGGATAGACGAAAAACGGGTGATGCTCGAAACGCTCGTTTCAATTAAACGCGCCGGAGCGGATTTAATCATTACTTATTATGCGCTCGAAGCAGTTCGCGCTTTGAAATGAGGAGAAACCCAATGCGAATTAATTTCTTGTCTAAATTTGCCCTTCTCGTTTTGTTAGTTTTAGCAATGACAGATTTTGCCGTCCCGCAGCGGCGTCAACCTTTGAAGGCAAATAAACCTGTTGCAGTTCGGGCAATAACAATTATTACAGAACCGAAAGCGATTGTTTGGCTTGATGATTTGCGGCGCGGCGTAACCGACGACAAAGGAGCGCTGAAAATAGAAAAAGTCGGAAGCAATGCTAAAAAACTGCGGGTTCGCGCTGTCGGGTTTGCCGAAAAAACACAAATCCTGCCGCCGACAGCAAACCGCGAATTGATTGTTCAACTCGTTAAAACAAACGATGCTGCCGAGATTGCCTTTCAACAAGCCGAAGTTTTGCGAGAAACGGGCAGAGAAATTAACCGTTCGAAAGCGGTCGAGCTTTACCGGGAAGCGTTAAAAACTAAATCAACTTACTCCGAGGCATTGATTGGATTAGCCAGAGTTTTAGGCGATATGGGCGAAACCGAAGAGGCAATCGCGACTATTACGGCAGCCAGAAAATTACGCCCGGCTTTTCCTGAAGCCTCGGCGGTCGAAGGCAGAATTTACCGTTCCGGTAATGACACGGATAGCGCTGTTAAATCTTTCAGGCGTGCCATTCGCGAAGCCAAAAATGTTCAGCCGGAAGCGCATACCGGTTTAGCTCTTGCCTATCAAGACCAAGGGGAAATGGAGAAAGCGGCAGCTGAATTTAAAATGGCAATCGCCCAGCTTAACGATACCGAACCGATTGTTTATCAGCTTTTGGGCGAAACTTATGAAAAAATGCGGCGAACAAAAGAAGCAATCGCCATTTACG
>JBDTZD010000231.1:0-9303 GCA_040005335.1 Pyrinomonadaceae bacterium
CTCTTTTGGATTTGCAGCAATTGTTTTATATGCGTTAATCAAATCGGAATTAATGTCATTAATTACAGCTTTCTCCAAGTTAGGAAAGTTATTCAGCATCCAAAATAAAACCGCGCCGCTTCCAACAAACGGCTCAACATAAGTGAATTTATCTGCTAGAACTCCGTGCGGCAAACATCTTTCAATCTCTGCAATTAGCTGCGTTTTACCGCCTGCCCATTTTAAAAAGGGCTTAGTATTAAAACTTCTTTTCATTTCAGGTTGATTATTGTGCGGATTTCAGATTCCCGATTTCAAGCCAGAAGATTTTAACTCAAATCATTGTTGATGACGATTGCGCCTGCCAAAGAATCATTTGGTTTGATGATATTTGGTCTGCCGCTCGTATCTGGAATTTCTGAATCCAAAGCCATACCCCGCCCGAATTGTTGATTGAGTTTGAAACATAAAATTTAGATTGATGACTTTTGATATTTGAGAAAACAACGTAAAATCTGAGGATAAAGTTTTTTCTTATCAAACTATAAATTTGGAGCTAACTTAGGATGAAAGTCGGATTACCGAAAGAAATCAAAGATAATGAATATCGCGTTGGATTGACGCCCGCCGGGGTGCGCGCGTTGACGGACGCTGGACACAATGTTTTTGTCGAAAACCGCGCAGGCGAAGGCTCAGGTTTTGAAAACTCGCTTTATGAACGCGCCGGAGCGACGCTTTTAAACAGCGCAGACGAAGTTTGGGCGACGGGCGATATGATTGTCAAAGTCAAAGAACCAATTGCACCGGAATATCCCAGAATGCGTGAGAATCAATTGCTTTTTACTTATCTGCATCTTGCGCCGGAACTGGAGTTGACCAAACAACTTCTTGACCGCAAGGTCACGGGCGTTGCCTACGAAACAATTACCGATAAACGCGGACGCTTGCCGCTTCTGACGCCAATGTCCGAAGTTGCCGGACGAATGGCAGTGCAGGTTGGCGCAACATACCTTGAAAAAATGAATGGCGGACGCGGAATTCTGCTCGGCGGTGTTCCGGGCGTTCCGGCAGCGAACGTTGTCATTATCGGCGGCGGCGTGGTCGGGACGGAAGCGGCGAAAATGGCTGTGGGATTAGGGGCGAAAGTTACAATTATTGACAAAAATCTCGACCGACTCCGTGAATTAGACGACATCTTTTTATCCAAAGTGCAAACGCTCGCTTCGTCGCGCTATGCGATTGAAGAAGCGATTTCACACGCCGATTTGGTGATTGGCGGCGTCCTGATTCCGGGCGCAGCGGCTCCAAAGCTAGTCACGCGCGAAATGCTCAAACTGATTCCAAACGGCGCTGTTCTGGTTGATGTCGCGGTTGACCAGGGCGGTTGTTTTGAAACAACGCGGGCGACAACGCATTCCAATCCAACTTATTACGAAGAAGGCGTCTTGCATTACTGCGTGGCGAATATGCCCGGCGCAGTGCCCCGCACCTCGACGTTTGCGCTGACGAACGCGACTTTGCCGTATGCGTTAAGTTTAGCTAACAAAGGGTTTGAAACGGCGATTGCCGATGATGCGGGCTTGAAAGAAGGCGTTAACACTTACGCAGGAAAGCTCACTTACGAAGCCGTCGCTGTTTCGCAAAATCTCGAATATACCGCGCTCGATTCCCTGCTCGGCAGTGCTGTTGCAACAGCAAATTAGAATCGCTAAATCTCCTCCGCTGAAATAGGACGAAAGCCGAAATTTCCAGTACAAAATGGAAATTTCGGCTTATTTACTTTAACGCTGTGATTAAAATCAAAATTGTCATTTTTTTAGCAATAGTCTAACTAGCAATATTAGCTTGAATTAAAATTTGATGATTCGTCTTTCTAATCTTTTTGTCTTGATACATTTTATGGTTGGCTTGCTGCATGGCGTCTTCCAAAGACGACTTGTCCGGCTCGAAACGTAATAACCCAACGCTCAATAATAACTCAAAGGGATGTAATCGTTTGGCATTAAACGTTGTAATATGCTTTTGCAGTCTCTTTTTGATTTGGTCCTCTTTGAGCGGCGAAGAGCCTATCAAGAGAACCGTAAATTCGTTGCCTCCGACGCGAGCAATGATGTCTGAGTCGCGGAAAACCTTTTTTAGTAAATTTGCGGTTTCAACAATCATCTGCGAGCCGGTATCGTCTCCGAGCGAGTCATTAACTTGCTTGAGGTTATCCAAATCAGCGTAAAGCAGAACACAGTTTTCGTGAGAGCGGATGGCAAACTTTAACGTTTGCTCGGCAAGCACTTGAAAACCACGCAGATTATATAATCCAGTTAACTCGTCAATGATTGATAAATCTCGAAGGCGTTCCTGAATTTGCTGCAACTCGGTTACGTCCTGCGCGTGCCCAATTACGTAGGAAGTGTCGCCCAAAGGTTTGTGAACTACGTTGTGATACTTCCAAATGCGTTTCTCTCCGGTCTTTGTTAAAACCGTAAAAACACCTTCGTCCATTTTGTATTGTCCGACACGTTTCAGATAATCAGCAAAAAGATGATGGGCGCTTGGGTCCAAGATTTCCCCAAAATTGGTGCCGATTAATTCATCAGGATGATAATGTAATGCCTCGGCAGCAGCAGGATTAATACTTAGTATTTTGCCTTCGAGATCATGCGTAGAAACAAAACTCGGACTGTTTTCAAACAGGAGACGCATCCGTTCTTCGCTGTTTAGCAGCAGCAGCTCAATTTCCAGACGTTCGTTAACATTAATCGAAACGCCGCCGACAAAACGCTTGCCCATTGAATCGGTAAAAGGAAACTTGAGCAAAAGCCATTGGGTTGATTCACCATTCGGGGTCGCGAAAGTCTCAATAACCTCGACCTTCTCGTTTTTTTCTAATACCGCTCGGTCGTTTTCCGTGGCCATTTGAGCAGTGTCACGAGGCAGCCAATCAAAATCGGTTTTCCCGACAATTTGATCGCTCCGCAGATTAAACAGACGCTCCATTTTCTGGTTAAGAAAAACGTAACGACCTTCCGCATCCTTCATAAAAGCTACGTTTGGTATGTGCGAAAGAAACGAGTATGTTCGTTGTTCGCTGTTGCGAAGAATAGTTTCAATTTGTCGGTGCCTGGCAATTTCAACATCGCGGTCAAGCAGTTGGCGGCGTAATTCAAGCTGCGAGACAACTTGGCGAGCTAAAACCGAGAGCGCGTTTTGCTGTTCCTGACTCAAAGTGCGCGGCTCGCGGTCAATCACGCAGAGCGACCCAACCGCTTCGCCGGAGGAAACCACCAGAGGTGCGCCGGCGTAAAAACGAATGTGCGGCGCGCTCCTCACCAGCGGATTGTCAGCAAACCGCTCGTCGCTCTCGGCGTTCGTAATTGTAAAAATCTTGTCCGGTTCGAGAATGGCGTAAGAACAAAATGAAACATCGCGCCCCGTTTCCTCAACTTCAAACCCTGTTTTGGATTTAAACCATTGACGATTTTTGTCAACAAAAGTAACGAGCGCAATCGGTGTTTGACAAATTTGAGCCGCAAGCTGGGTAATATCGTCGTAGGCTTGTTCGGGAAGCGTATCGAGAATTTGGTAGCTGTGCAAAGCGTCAAGCCGAGCTTGCTCGTTTTTTGGTAGATTTAGTTGCATTTGAATTTAAAGATTTCGCTCCGACTAGAGAGTAAAAATGATTAATTTCGGGCTCGGAGGCGGACGTGGATTTGTGAGTCTGAACAATTTCCGAGAGCATTATGCCAAATGCGCTCTTAACTAATTGTAGTGTACTTTTCTCTTGACGCTGGCGTCAAAATAAATATTCTATAAATCTCTTTTTTCGAGCAGTTTTGCCAGAACTTGTAATAGCTCATCTTGCATAGTTGGAGTTTTAAGCAGACAAACGTCTGCATCAACGACGGTTTCGTTTTCCAAGCCGCTCAAAATAACGAGCGGACGATTTTGAAAATTCGGATGCTGCCGAAAGATGCGACAAAGTTCGTAGCCATTCAAATTAGGCATCATCGCATCAAGAACCGCGATGTCAAACCCGTTTTCGAGAGCCTTTTCGAGTGCCGCCGCGCCGTCTTCAGCAGAAATCACATTGTAACCAGCGCGATGCAAAATCACTTCCAGAAGCCGCCGGATAGAATAATCATCTTCCGCCAATAAAACAGTTCCGAGATTGTGAGAAATCGGTTTAGTGCCTTGTTGAGTCAAAATATTTCTTCCTTTAGATTTATCCTAGAGGTGTGTTGTTCTGCGGGGAAGCACAAAAAAGCGTAATGGCTTATGATTTTTTTGTCAATCAAGGTTAAATAATGGAAAATGGAAAACGGAAAATGGAAAACTGAGAATTGCAATTATTACAACAACGCCGAGAACTCTAATTTCATCTACAATTAAACAAATTCGGTTTTCCATTTTCCGTTTTCCATTTTAGTTATCATTTATGTATGAATTTGCAGTAACTCCGGCTGTCACGCAGGTGCGCCGTCCGGGGGTTTTAATCACCGAGGTTGCTCCCGAAAGTCTGGCTGCCGAACTCGAACTTGGAGACGGCGACCGAATTGTCCGCGTCAACGGACGAACGGTGCGGGATTATCTTGATTTTCGGTTTCAAATTGCCGGAGAAACCGATTTTACCCTGCAAGTCAAAAAGCCCAATGGGGAGACTTGGGAGTTGGAAATCGAACGCGACGAAGGCGAAGATTTCGGGATGGAATTTGAGCAAATCGTCCCGCGCCAATGCGCTAATGAATGTCTCTTTTGCTTTTGCAAAGGTAATCCGGCCGACGCCCGGCCTTCGCTTTTTGTCCGCGACGAAGACATTCGGCTTTCGTTTCTCTACGGCAATTACACGACGCTTTCATCAATTACGCCGGACGAAATGAAGCGAATCATCGAGCAGCGTCTCTCGCCGCAGTATGTTTCTGTTCATGCAACTGATAATAAAGTACGTGCTTATTTGCTCGGTGTTGATGAACGCCGCGCTGACATTTCCGGCAAAATTCAAACTTTGCTTGATAATGATATTGAGATTCATGCGCAAATTGTGCTCTGCCCAGGCATTAATGACGGCGCGGTTTTGCAAAAGACTGTACGTGATTTAAGCGAGAATTTTCCAAAGATACGAAGCGCGGCAATTGTTCCGCTTGGTTTGACGCGTTACAACACGGACGAGCGGCTGACGGCGGTGACGCCGGAATTTTGTCGGCGCACGATTGCCGAAATTGAAGTTTTGCAAAATGAGTTTCAAACAAACCTAGGTGAGACTTTCGCGTTTCTGGGTGATGAAATTTATCTCAAAGCTGGATTGCCGATTCCCATCCGAAAGCATTACGGTAATTATCCGCAGATCGAAGACGGAATCGGAATGGTGCGCTCTTTTTTAAATTCTTTTGAAAATCTCTGGCGCAAACTAAAACGCAAACCGTTGTCGCCTGAAAAAGCGCGCCGATTAAACGGGACGATTTTGACTGGCGAGCTGTTCGCGCCGGAAATGCGGCGCGCAATTGAAAAAACCAACCGACTGATAAATTCAAATTTGAGTGTGTTGGCGGTCAAAAACGAATACTTCGGCGGCGACGTGGCGGTTTCCGGTTTGCTGGCTGGCAGCGACTTTTTGCGCGTCAAAAATCAAATTACGGGTGATTTCGCCGTTTTGCCGTCGCACGTTTTAAAATCCGACGAATCAATTTTTATTGATGGAATGAAGTTTGAAGAGTTTGAAAATCAATTTTCGAAGCCCGTTCAAGTGCTCGACCTTGGGGGTTTGCTCAGATTAATTGAAACCGCTGAAACCGGAACGCGGAACACAATGAATTTCGATGTTTTTAATCCGCGCAACGCGGCAGCCCTGGCGCATCCTCAGAGTTCGTAATGAAAAAGATTTTAGATGTCGGCTGCGGCGCTAATAAACATCCGGGCGCAATCGGTTTAGACTACAACCCGCGCACCGGCGCCGATGTAATTCATGATTTGGGCGTTTTTCCTTACCCCTTTGCCGATGATGAATTCGATGGCATTGTCTCCAACCACGTTATTGAGCACGTGCCTGACGTGATGGCGTTAATTTCAGAGCTTTACCGCATTACCAAACCTGGCGGGCGTATTAAATTGCTGACGCCGCATTACACCAATCCTGATTGGGCATCTGACCCGACACACCGCAATCATTTTAATTCATACACTTTTAATGTCTTTATGCCCGAACGCCAGCTTTTTCCGTTTTATACAACCGTTAATTTAAAATTAATTAGCGTGTACGTTTCGCTGGCGAATTTATGGCGGATTTTTGGAATCGAATTTCTGGTTAATCTCGACCAGAAATCGCCGCGTTATCGCTTTACACGCAAATTTTGGGAACAATATTTAAGCTATATTTTTCGCGGGAAAGAGCTCAAATTTGAATTTGAAGTAGTCAAACAGTCAACTTAAACATTATTTGCCGCATCTGCTAAAATGACCGTAAACTTTCCTTATTCAACCTAAATAGCGAGAAATTATCATGAAAAATCTTTTGACCATTTTTGCCGCCTTTGTTTTATTGATTGGCGCAATGTTTATTAGCGGCGACACTAGAAACGTGTCAGCGCAAACCGGCAGCGATTTAATTTCGCTGCTGCCGGCTTCAGATGCGGTAGCGACAATAAATTTAAAAAGGCTCCTGAGCGATGCGGTGCCGCAGTTGATGTCTTCACAACCTGCCCAACTGGCCAAGCTAAACGCCAAAATTGATGCAGTAAAAGCCAAGACCGGCATTGATTTACGCCAATTTGAGCAGGCCGCCGTCGGAATCAATTTTAAACAAATTAGAGCTGGAACAATTGAAGCTGAACCGGTTTTGGTTATTCGCGGCAATATTAAAACAGCGGAATTACTCGCCGTTGGCAAAATTGCCGCTGGTGGTAAATTTCGTCAAGAACAAATCGGCGGCAAAACCGTGACGATTTTTTCGCTTCCCGAAACCGTTAAAGAAACAACCAAACAAACGGGTCATCACGACGCAATGATCGAGAAAGCGATGGACAAAATAATGAGCGGCGAGTTTGCCGTTTATGCTGTTGACACCAATACGCTGGCGGCGGGAAAATTGCCGCAGGTGCGTTCAATGCTGTTAGATAAAACAGCAAAGAATCACGTCGCCGCCGATCTGACTGAGCTTGTTAAACGCAATCCTAATGCCGTTACGAGTTTTGCCGGTAACGTTCCTGCCGGATTGGCTGCCTCTTTTGATATGGACGATGATCAAATCGGCAGAATGATCAATTCTTTGCGCCAAATGTTTGGTTCGATTGATATGAATGATGGCACTGCTTCGATGTTGTTAGCTGCAAGAACCTCGCAGGAACCGCAGGCACAGGAAATCGAAGAATCACTGCTTGGTCTGCAAATGCTTGGTAAGGGATTACTAAGCAGTAGGTCAGACGATAAAAGTCAGGTGCTGACTCGCATTTTGGAAAACCTGAAAATCACCCGTAATACTTCCGAAGTTCAGTTGCAAGCTAATGTTTCGAACAGTGATATAAACAAACTTGTTACTGTCCCGGCTTCGGCACCGACACCTGCGGCAACTTCAAATCCGCAGTCAGATGAGTAAACTTGTTGCTCGCTGTCCAAGTAAATATTTGGTTAATTAATTTGTTGAAAAGGCAAAGAGAAAATTCTCTTTGCCTTTTTTGTTTATCTATCGCTCTTATTCAGGCAAAACTACTCTTTCGCAATTTTAAACATCAACCGAATTTTGTAAGATGGCTAAATTGTTATGATATTTTCTTTATTAAATAGCTGCCGCCTCTTATCTTTAACGCTTGTCTTTTTGACTTTTGGCTCCCTTGCTGTTGCCCAAACAGTTGAGCGCGAACGGATCACGCCAAAACCGACTCCGCAAATCAGTCCGACACCACCAAGGCAAATCCCAACTCCAACGCCTGCATCATCGGCAACACCTAAGCCTGCTGTTTCACCAACTGCGAATATCTCGCCAACTCCGACTCCAACGCAGCGTCCACTACAAACTATCTTCGATTTGCAGGCTAATATCCGACGAGTTTTACAGAATTCGTCGCTCCAGCGCGGACAGGTCGGAGTAAAAATTGTGTCGCTCGACACCGGCGCAATTGTTTTCGCTCAAAACGATGAAAAGTATTTGATGCCCGCCTCAAACATGAAATCGTTTACGATGGCGGCGGCGCTAGATAGACTAACGCCGGATTTTCGTTTTGTAACGAGTGTTTATGCAGCTAACAAACCTGATCTGGCGGGAACGATTCGCGGAGACGTGACCATTTACGGGCGCGGCGATCCGACTTTTGCGGCAAGCCTCAATGACGGCGATTATTATAAAGCAATCAACGCACTGGCGGATAAAATCGTTGCCGGCGGCGTCAAACGGATTGAAGGAAATCTCGTTGGCGACGAAAGCTATTTTACGGGCGACGCTCTTGGAACAACTTGGGAATGGGACGATTTGCAGTGGTACTATGGCGCAGGTGTTTCTGCTCTGACCATTAATGACAACGCGGTAGATGTTCAGGTGTTGCCTGGAACTGCGGCGGGCTCGCCCTGTATTGTTCAAGTTTTACCATTCAATTCCCTGTTTACGATTACCAATTCCTGTTCGACGACAAGTTCAGATGCAAAACGAGAACTTGAAGTTACGAAACGTCTCGGCACAAACATTTTAGAGATTCGCGGGACGATGCCCGCGAGTGATGTCAAAGGATTTTCGGGCGCTCTGGCAGTAGAAAAACCCGCTGAGATGTTTCTTTACTTGCTCAAAAACGCGCTGGCACAAAAAGGTATTAGCGTTACCGGACAAAATAAAGTTATCGGGACGAAGGAAAAAGCTATTTTATCTGTTGCCAGTTCGCTGCCGTGGATTGAAATTGCCCGACTTGAATCATTGCCTCTTTCGTTTATCGCAGCGAAAACCTTGAAACCGAGTCAGAATCTTTACACCGAACTTGTCTTGCGAGCTTTGGGCGAACAAGCCGGAGATAAAACGAATCTCAAGTTGACCAGCGCAGAGAGAGGTTTGGCTGTCGTCCAGAAGTTTTTAGCCGAAGCCGGAATCGCTCCCGACGCAATTGTTCAGTTCGACGGTTCGGGCTTGTCGCGGCACAATCTAATCACTCCATCAGCCACCGTTCAGCTTTATTCGTTTATGAGCAAACACCGTTTTGCCTCAGCGTTTCAAGCGGCGCTGCCAATCGGCGGCGTTGACGGAACACTCAAAAGCCGGTTTCAAAATACTCCGGCGGTCAATAACGTTCACGCTAAAACCGGGACGATTGATCAGGTATCTAGTTTGAGCGGCTATCTGACGACGGCGAGCGGCGAACG
>JBDTZD010000249.1:0-9150 GCA_040005335.1 Pyrinomonadaceae bacterium
CAGACGATCGCTGTTTTGTCGCTGCGCCATATCCAAATCTGACTAGTTTTGATGTGCGCGACATCGGACGCGTAACAATTCCGGCAAATACGACAAAAACAGTTCTTTACCGGTTGGCAAACCATTCGATCAATTACCAGCTTTTTAACACGACCGGGACGCAAAACGCCAGCGCGACATTTCGCTACCAGCCTTATATGACAATTGAAAGCATGGCATTAAACGATCCGCGCGCGATTGATCCAGCGACGGGGCTTCCAATGAACGGCAAACTGGATATCAGCGTCGGCGGCTCGCGCTCAGTCAATCGAACAATGAACACTGGTGAACGTGACAACGAGTTTTTTAGCTATTCGCGCGGTGATAACAACGGTTTAACCAAAAGATTTTTTATCGAAAACTACAACCTTCCGCCAGACATTGTTGATAATTTGTTCAGGAGACAAATCACCATTCGGCTCAATCTACGCGGCAGCACTCGGTTAGTTGATCAAGCGATTTTATCGTACGGCATTCGCTTGCTCGGAAATTGAATTGGCGTTCCAATGCCGCCGAGCGACCAACACGATATAACTCGAAAACTGGCGCTAGCGGATTTAACAATGCCGTCGAAACAAATCCGAAAAACGCCGAGGCATACATTGCAAGAGCAAAATTCATTTATCTGCAGGACGACACTGAAAGCGCAACGAAAGATTTTGATAAAGCCATTACGCTTAAGCCGCGCGGCGCAGAGACGTTTATTGAAAGATCGAATTTTTACTCTGAGCTAGCAGATTACAAACGCGAACCGAAATATACTGATCATTTACAAATCCCTTAAAATTTTAGGAGATCAAAACAATTAATGAATAAGAGGAGAAAGTAGCATTGTTAGGCGGATATTTATTGGGAATAACGATCATTAGCGCGTTGTTCATTAAATTAGCTGTTAAATTCGTTTGACGACAGCAGTTCAATGCGTTGCATTGTGTTTAGCTTTAATAGTTTTTTTCTTGACGCTGTTTGCTCTTTTAGGTCTAATCGCATCGTTACCAAAATAGTTTGGCGGATTTGAATAATGAATTTAAAATAGATATGGAGTATAAGGATGAAGGAATTTGTTTTTTCATTGCTGTTGTTTGTTATTTTGCTGGCAGGTTGCGGAATTAACTCTGTGACAAAACAACAATTAGAAAACGTCAAAACTGGTGATGTTTTAGTTTACCGTTTGCAGAAAGATGGAAAATCATGGTTTTACGCCGATAAAATCACGCGCATTGAGAACGGCAAAATTTATTATAATCCTGGCAAAAGCGAAGCAACGGCGGGTAATGACGACCGTTTGATGGTTTTTCAGACGGATAAAGAAGGCTCCATTACCAAAGACGAACTGCTTAAATACGAAACTGAACAGGGCGACGACAAAAAAGTAATTATTTGGATTAAATGACGAATAAAAGCGATTAAACATAGCCTCGCAAAAGCGTCAGATAAAAATTCAAAGGGAAGCAAAAAATTACTGTGGTTGAGAACATTGAAAATCCGATTGATTCGCGGCTTGGTAATTTGATAAGTATTCACCGAATCTCCAAAGAGTTCGGACGGGATAAAGTTCGCGCTATCAAAATGTTGAGCATTGTTTTGGGCATTATCGCGCTCGTTTTATCTGTTTTAGCCGCGTTGGGCGTTTACGATTTGTTAACGGAGGGCAGAGATCGCCGGGACACCGTATTTTTACTAATCATGCTCGCCGGAGGTTTTTGGTTTATGGCTACAACCGTTTTGATTGGCGGATTAAGCTCAAGAGCTGCGGGGCGGCGATCGCAGCTCAAGATTTACCAGAACGGTTTCGCTTTAATCCAGGGAAAAAGATTTGGCGGAGTGAAAACCGATGTTTGTTTGTGGAGTGAAATTCAAGCGGTTTCGGAAAAGCTCTTTAAATTGCCTTCATCGCCCGGGTTATACAACCGCATTGACACATTCGTTGGCTACAACATAACGAAAACCGACGGTACCGACATCTTCATCTCCGCAAATTTTGAGGGCGTCGAGGAAATCGGAAAAATTATTAACGCCTCGCTCGACCATCGTTCCGAATAGACCAAGCGGAATTTTAACTCTCGGGCTCTGAAAGGTATCAGCGCATAAACTTTATTTATAAAATTGTTAACCCCACCAAAACGATGCGGCGATGATGCAATACAAACCGACCAGCGCTAAACCTTCGAGCCAGATTGATTCGCCGTCATAAACGACAAATGCGGTGACAATAGTCGAAAGCGCCAGCGCGACGACGAGGAGGGGTGAAAGTACAAACGTCAAAATCGAACCGCCCAAAACAAACGAGAGCAAAACCAGGACGGGAAACAATCCGAGCGCAACCTGCAAGGAACTGTTTAAAATCACGCTGACGGCATAATCGGCTTGATTACGATAAGCGAGCTGGATGCCAATCAGATTTTCAATCGCGTTTCCCGCAATTGCCACAATTACTAAACCCGCAAATGCTTCTGACAAATTCAGGGCTTTCATCGCAGGTTCGAGCGCGGAGACAAACCATTCCGAAACAAACGCCGCGCCAATACCTGCCCCTGCCAGAACTCCAATCGTTAAACCCAAAGACCATTCGGCGTGCTGATCGCATTGATTGGGGTCGGGACTAACGGCTTTATCGCCTTTGACGCTAAAAAAAACACTTGCTACTAGCAGAACGAGAAGGACAATCGCGCAGAAAATATCTAAACTATTGACGTGCGGTTCAGCCGGCGTATGAAGCTCTTTGACGAGCGTCGGAATAATTAACGCGGCGACTGCTAGGATCATCAAGGTTGCGATCATTTTCGGGGTTTCGGATTTAAAACGCTGTGTCCCGTTTTTTAAACCTCCAACAAATATCGCCAGCCCAAACACAAGTAGAGAATTACCTAAAATAGAACCAACCAGCGCGGCTTGGACAACATTAGCAAGTCCGGCTCGCAGTGCGAAAATCGAAACAAAAAGTTCGGGCAGATTACCAAGCGCCGACTGCAAAATGCCGGTTGCGCCCGGACCCAGACGACTCCCAAGCTGTTCGGTCGCATCGCCGACAATCATCGCTAATAGTGCTAACGCCACTGCCGTCACCGCGAAAGCAACTACTGCGTTAGCACCCGTGTAATGCAAAACGCCCGCCGCAATCGTTGCCACCACGCAAAGCGCAATTACTACTTTTTCTTTTTTTTCCATTCTGAACGATGTTCCTTAAATTTAGCGAAAAGATAAAAGCGAAATAATATCAATATTTTCGCCTGACATTTAAAATTTTCTTTGCTATTTTGCCTTAACGTAAATGTAATGGCAAAAACGAATTTCCAGACTGCAAACAAAAACTTTTCACAGTTTCCGCTCCTGTGGCTGGCGATTTGCTTTGCCATCGGTATTCTGGCGGCAAATTTCGCTAAAGTTCCGCTCTACTTTTGGCTCACGCTTTCATTGATTGCGATTACCTCAGCAACATGGACTTTTTTTAAAGAAAATTTTTCGCTGGCAACTGTTTTTTTGTTTTGCGCGTTTGCCATTTGCGGAGCGTTGAGTGCAGAGATTGAAAACAACAGCTTCAAATCCGACCGCATCAGCCAAATTTACGACACCGGACAAATTACTTTTCAAACGCCCGTTGATCTGACCGGCGTTTTGCAAAACGAACCGGAACAAACTCCAGACGGTTATTTTTTGACCATTAGCGCCAGAAAAATATCTTTTAACCAGACCGAACAAACTGCGTCGGGTGCTGTGCGGGTTTTTCTGCCGCTCGATAATTCGCAAGCAAGACGCGAATACGAAAATCTCGGATTGAGTTACGGTGTCAAAATTAAAGTTAGCACGAGATTGACGCGTGAAGATCGTTTTCGCAATCCCGGCGGCACCATTGCCAGAGACATTTTGAGAAGCAAAAACCTGGACGCTACCGGCTCAATCAAAAATCTTGCAAGCATTCAAAAACTAGCGGATGCGCCCGCCTTTTCGCCGCTTGCGCCGCTTTATCGTTGGCGCGGCAATCTGATTACACAATTTAAAGAAAATTTTTCAATCCAGACCACCGGAGTGCTAGCGGCTTCGCTCTTGAATAACCGCTATTTTCTGGACAAATCTACAGCCAGTCGGTTTCGCGAAGGCGGAACTTTTCACGTTCTCGTAATTTCCGGCGTTCACATTACATTTATCGGGTTTTTAATGGTTTGGCTAATGCAAAAGCTAACTCGCAATGTGTTTGCGCAGTTTGCCCTCGCTAATTCTTTGCTGTGGTTATTTTCAATCGCCGTCGGTGCGGAAACTCCCGTGATGCGAGCTGCGTTAATGTTTACAATTTTTCAGGCGGCTGGGCGTTTTTATCGGCAAAACATGTCGCTTAATTCGCTGGGTGCGACTGCCTTGGTTCTTCTGGTTTGGCGACCAAATGATTTGTTTGATCAATCCTGGCAACTAACTTTCTTTTCGGTGACGGCAATCATCGCCGTTGCTTTTCCGCTGCTCGAAAAAATGCGGGAAATCGGAGCGTGGCAGCCGGCAGAAAAAACTCCCGTCCCGCCGGCTTGCGCTAAATGGCTAAAAACCTTGTGTGAAACATTATTTTGGAGCGAAAAAGATTGGCATAGAGCTCAGTCGCGTTCAATCTGGAAAGCTAATCTGTTTAAATCTGAACTGGCTAAAAAACTTGAACGATTGAATTTGCAAATCGTTTGGCGAACCGTTTTTAGCGCGATTTTTGTTTCTGTTGTCGTGACAGGTTGGCTCTTGCCTTTGATGGCAAACTATTTCCACAGGCTCTCGCTGATCTCCATTTTCCTTAATGTTTTCGTCGGTTTTTTGATTGCAGTCGAAAGTTTTGTCGGTATTTTCGCCCTTCTTGTCGCTCAAATTAGCCCTACATTTGCCGCCCCATTTGTCGCCTGGACAGAACTTTTTAACTACTTGTTGACTTATAGTGCGGAGCCATTTATTGCAACAAAGTCGGCTTTTATCAGACTACCGATTTACACTGGACTGCCAAGCGCAATTTATTATCTCTATTACGCGCCGCTCATTCATTTCGCAATCAAGGCGTATCGGTGGAACCCTTTTCAGTTATCAATTAACAGTCAACAGTTATCAAAAAATAGACTTCGGTTAGCCGCTTTGTTAACCGGTAACTGTTTACTGATAACTGTAATTGTTTTTCACCCATTCAGCGCGTTTTCAACAAACGGGCGTTTGCGGATTGATTTTCTCGATGTCGGGCAAGGCGATTCGGCTTTGATTACTACGCCAAACGGCACAAAAATTTTGGTTGACGGTGGCGGCAGACCAAACTTTTTTGTCACGAAAAGGGACGAAAACGAAGAGGTTTTTGTTCCCGACACGCGCTCCGTTGGCGAAGCCGTCGTTTGTGAGTTTCTCTGGGAGAAGGGTTTTGATCGGGTTGACTTCCTATTGCCAACGCACGCTGACGCAGATCATATTGATGGCTTAAACGACGTCGCGCAAAACTTTCGTGTGCAATCCGCTTTGGTCGGACGCGCGCCAATTAAAAATTCTGGATTTGCGCATTTTGCTGAAACTCTTGAGAAACGTGGTATTCCTTGGCAAAAAGTGGCGCGGGGCGATGTTTTTGAAATTGACAACGTCAGAATCGAAGTTCTATCGCCAGAGTATGATGCGAACCCGAACGCGCCTTCGGATAATAACGATTCAATTGTTTTCCGGCTTAATTACGGTTCCCGCTCGTTTTTGTTTACAGGCGATATCGAAGCAAAAACCGAAAGATTTTTGCTTCAACAGCCGGAAACTTTAGCCTCAGATGTAATTAAAGTCGCACACCACGGTTCAAAAACGTCTTCGATAGTAGATTTTGTCAGAGCGACAAAGGCAAAATTTGCAGTGATTTCTGTCGGGCGCGAATCGCCTTTCGGACATCCTCACCAACAAACCCTAGATCGTTGGCAAAATGCTGGAGCGCAAGTGATGACGACAGGTAAAAACGGCACAATTTCGTTTACCTCAGACGGCACGGATTTGCAGCTTGAAACATTTTGTCAATAATTAACATGGTTTCGCGGCTTGTGGCGCTTAAATGTTCTAAAAACAACGGTTAACATAATGCACTGATAATAGGGCGAAATGCTAAAAGTTGTCGTTTGTCAGCTATTTGGCTTGTTGAAAAGTAAGGTTTTCCACAGGCTTTTCCACAGCTCTGTGGAAAACTTTTTGCTCGCGGATTATCTGCTTATTTCATCTTGACATCTCATCCCAATCGGCAATGCGTTCGTATGCTTTGCCAAGCACGGGACGCGGTTTTGAAGCGCCGTCAGCTTGTCCGACATATCCGGCTCGTTCCATTCCGTCAATGATTTTCGCCGCGCGTCCGTAACCAATTGAAAGGCGGCGTTGCAAAACGCTCGTCGAAGCGCGTTTCATCTCGACGCAGATTCTTAAGGCTTGCTCAAAAAGCTCGTCCATTTCGCTGTCTTCCATCTCGCCGCCTGCGGCTTCCTCTTCGGTTTGCGTAATTGTCGTGTCATATTCGGGCGCGCCTTGTTGTTTGACGTGAGTGACGATTTTGCTAATTTCGCTTTCTTCGACAAAAGCCCCATGGACGCGGATTAATTTTGACGCGCCGGGCGGCAAAAACAGCATGTCGCCGCGCCCCAAAAGATGCTCTGCGCCTGTTCCGTTGATAATTGTTTTCGAGTCAATACCTGAGGATACGCGAAACGCGATCCGACAGGGAAAATTGGCTTTGATAACGCCTGTGACGACATCAACCGAAGGACGCTGGGTTGCCAAAATAAGGTGAATTCCGACAGCTCGCGCTTTTGCCACCAGTCTCATGATTGATTCTTCGACTTCGTTACGAGACGTAATCATTAAATCTGCAAACTCGTCAATGATAATCACAATGTAGGGCAGCGTTTTCCAAGTCTCACCGTTTTCATCAAATTCTTCAATAAAATTGCGGCGATGAACTTCGGCGTTATAGCCTTCGATATTGCGAACGAACCAGCCTGAAAGCGTTTTATAGCGGCGTTCCATTTCCGCTACAGCCCATTTTAATGCCGCCGAAGCACGCTTCGGATCGGTGATAATCGGCGTGGCGAGATGCGGAATATCTGCGTAAAGATTGAGTTCAACTTGTTTTGGATCAACCATGATGAATTTGACTTCATCTGGCCTGGCTTTATAGAGAATCGAAACAATCAGAGAGTTGACGCCAACGGATTTGCCCGCGCCGGTTGCGCCCGCAATCAGAAGATGCGGCATTTTTGCTAAATCCGCCACATAATTTAAACCATCGGCGGTTTTCCCGAGTGCGATTGTCAGCAAAGATTGACTGTCACGAAAAGCGCGAGCTTCCAAAACTTCGCGTAAGAAGATAGTTTCGCGGCGCGGATTTGGAACTTCGACGCCGACAAAGGCTTTACCGGGAATCCGGTCAATGCGGACGGATTCAGCTTGCAATCCGAGGCATAAATCGTCAACCAGATTGGAGATAACGCTAAATTTGACGCCTGAATCAAGCTTATACTCGTAAGTTGTGACGACGGGACCCGGACAAATATTAACGACGCTGCCGTTAGCGCGAAACTCGCGGCATTTTTCGGTCAGAGTGTGTGCTATATCGAGTAGTTCCGTGTCGGCGTGTTGAATCCGGGCGGGCGCGGCGTTTAAAAACTCAGTTGGCGGTAATTCGTATTCGGCAAACGGTATAAATACTCTCGGAATATTATATTTTGGATTTCGGACTTCGGATGTCGAATCGTCTGATTCAATCTCAAATTCGTTTTCTACCAAATCAGGTTCGGCCGCATCTCCCGATTTGAGCGGTTGAATGGGAATATCCGCGTCAAAAATCACCTCGCTCGCTTTTTCGTCGGCAATTTTTTCAGGTTTATTTGCGGGTAAGTCGTTTTTCCCTCTTCCTCGTTCGACGCGCGGCGATTTAATTTCTATTCTCGTACCGTTTGCAGACTGTGTTTCATCTTGTAAAGCGTTGTTCGCAACCTTTTCGTCCGTAATAAAATCGGGAGGCTGGCGAATTCGTTGGATGAAACCTTTTAACCCAGCAGCGACTGATTGCGCGGTCTTGGCAAAAAAACCAGATTGGACTGCTGCATTTTCCAGGCCAGGCTCCGCCGTCAAAACGTCTTTCAACGCTGGCTTTTGTTCGTTTCTCGCAGCTTGTTGAGTAAAGTCACGCAACATTTCTGTGCGGGATTGTTTACGGTTTTCGAACCTGATTCGCGATTGTTCGCGCTCCAGATCGCGCCAGTCCTGAATTTTTTCGAGCGCGGTATCATACCAAACTTTGAGTTGGACAATCAGCGGAGCGTAAGAAACACCAGTTACAAGAAGAAATGCTGCCGCGCCGATTGCCAACAGCAAAATGCTCGCACCTATTTTGCTGAGTCCGGTCGCCAACAATCTGGAAACTAATGTTCCGACCAAGCCCCCCGCCGGAACGCTCGCGTCAAAAAAGGTAATGAATCCGAAAAGCGGTAGCAGAGCCGAAAGACAACCAACCAATAAAACAAATCCAACTATGCGGCTGACTGGAACATACAAACTCTCCGACCAAAAACACTGCCAAGCCGTCCAGAGCAGCAAAATTGGCACAACGTAAGCTGTTAAACCGATTGATTGAAAGAGCAACGTGGCAAGATTAGCTCCGATTGCGCCGACAAAATTTTGAGTAGCTTGCTCGCTAGCCGTGTTTAGCGATGGATCACTGGCGTTATAGGTGAACAAACACAAAAGCAGCAAAACGCTGATTGCCAGCAAAATAATTCCGACAATTTCATTTGCCAGCGAATTGTTTGTTTGCAATTGTCCCTGATTCGGTTTTTGGACGTTATTCGCCACAAAAAATTGAAAGTGGAAAACAGAAAATGCTTTTCCTACATTATCAGTTTTCTACTTTCCGTCCTCCGTTTGTACTGCGTTTTTCTTGAACAGCAAAAATTCTTTGATGAAATCATCAATATCGCCGTTCAAAACATTTTCCACATCCGAACGCTCGTATTTTGTCCGCGCATCTTTAATCAAACGATACGGCTGCAAGGTGTAGTTGCGAATTTGCGAACCGAACGAAATATCCTGCTTGCTGGATTCTAATTCGGAGGTTTCAGCACGGCGCTTTTCGAGTTCGGCTTCGTA
>JBDTZD010000264.1:0-9092 GCA_040005335.1 Pyrinomonadaceae bacterium
AGCAAAAATAACTCCCCTTTGGAGCCAGCGACAATCGGACAAGGTAAAATCGAATCGCCAACGAAGCGACCCAATACGGAAGAGTCCCCGGTTAGCAAACAGGAAGCGGCAGAATTTTTAAAGATCAAAGCTCAATTAAGTCAGTTGTTGGCGCAAGCCTATCACAATCTGGGCGTCATCGCCGCGCAGCGAGGGTTGCTCGAAGAAGCCATGACAAGATTTGCCGCCGCAGCCGATTGGAAACCTGATTTTCCCGGCCTCGACCGCAATTGGGGCATTACCGGTTTTCGCGCCGAGCAATTTGAGAAAGCTATTCCGCCCTTAGCGCGCCACGTCAAAATTCATCCCGAAGATGCTCTGACGCGTAGAATGCTGGGCGTTAGTTATTACTTAACCCGGAATTACAAGCAAAGCCTCGAAACTCTCAAACCGCTTGAAACATCGCTTTCCACCGATCCTGAACTAGCATATTTTTACGGTATTTCGCTTATCAGGCTTGATAAACAGCCACAAGCAACCGTGCTCTTTACGCGTCTCTCCGAACAAAACCCAAAATCAGCGCAAGCGCGTTTTTACGCCGCTCAAGGGTTTGCCTTAGTCGGCGATTATGAGCGAGCGCTCAAAGAATTTCGCAGCGTGGCCGCCGTTGACTCCAGTTTCGCTCAGGCTCATTACAGCGCCGGGCAGAGTTTGATCCGTTTAAATCGTTTGGACGAGGCTGAAAAAGAATTCAGACAGGAATTAGGATTAAATTCCGCCGATGCCGCCGCGAAATATTACCTGGCTTACACTTTATTGGAGCGCAAAATTCAAACCGATGAAGCCTTATCCTTACTAAAAGAAGCTATCGCGCTCCGGTATGATTACGCCGACGCTCGTTATCAATTGGGCAAAGCTTTAATCGAAAAAGGCGAACTGGAAGATGCCGTCGAGCAATTGGAAACCGCCGCACGTTTTGAACCGAAAAAAGAATACATTCATTACCAATTAAGCATTGCCTACCGGCGCGCCGCGCGCCCAATTGATGCCGACCGCGAACTCAAACTTTATCGAGAACTCAAATCAGCCAATCGCGCCGAAGCGACACCGGGGATAATGGGGGCCAAAGAAAATGTGCCTTAAACGCCTTAACGGAAAGGTTTTTTTGTTGGGCTGTTTGTTTCTCCCGCTAACCTTCGGCTCTCCGGCTTTCGCACAAAAGAATGTGAATAACACCCTTGCAGGATTTGAAAAAAGCCTTGAACAAGGAAAGTTTGAAGAAATCGAACGACCTCTGCTTGATTACGCGATTGCTCATCCGAACGATGCTAAAGCATTATCGCTTCTAGCAGAGCTTCGCCACCGTCAATTTCGTTTGCAGGAAGCAAAAGGTTTATATCAACGTGTTTTAACTTTCGACCCAAACTCGGCGGCGGCGAAAATCAACCTTGGACGCATTACATTTGAATTGGGTCAGAAAGATGAAGCTCGGCAAATCTTAAACGGAATTAATCAAACTTCTTTGGTTTCTCCGCTTGAGCAATTGAATTTAGCCCGCGCCCTTTTTCTTGTCGGCGAATTCCAAAAAGCCCTCAACTCCACCGAAAACCTTTCAATCAAACTAAGAAACAACGAAGCGTTGCCAATTATTGCCGCTAGCAATCTGGAGCTGGGCAACCGGCAAAAGTTTGACGAGCTGATTCCTTTGATAAAAAAAGCTTCAGCCGACAATCAAATTTTAGCCGCTCAGTTGGCGGAAATCCTACAAAACGCCGGAATGAAACATGAAGCGGTTGATTTGCTGCGCTCGGCTCTGGCGACTGGCACAAACAACGTCCGAATTTTAGTTTTGCTTGGCAGAGCCGAAGTTCTGACACAGGAAATTGCTCAAGCCCGACAACATTTAAACCGAGCCGCCACAATAGAGCCTAATTCGGCGGAAATTCTTTCAGCTCAAGCTTTGCTCGAAAATGCGCAGGGTAATTCGGCGGCGGCGCTCGCATTATTAAAAAAAGCTCGACAGTACGCGCCAAATTCGACAACTGTTATCTCCGATTATATCTTGACCGCGATCCGAGTCAATCAAGCCCAAAATGCGGTTGATGCCGCCAAAAAATTGCTCGAACTAAAACCAAACGAGCCGGAATCTCAATATTTGTTCGGCGCGGCGTCGCTCCAAAACGGAAACATAACTTCAGCCCAGCAAGCACTGGAGCGTTTTGTCATGGAGCGTCCGCAGGATTCGCGAGGATGTTTGGCGCTCGGTCTCACGCTTGCAACCCAGCGCGACCGGCTCGAAGCCGCTCGAAACCAACTGGCACACTGTTTGGAAATTGATCCGAACAATTTTGAAGCTAAATATCAACTTGGTTTGTCGTATAAAACACAGGGCGAGACGACGAAAGCCGTCGAGCTTCTCGAAGAGGTCACCAGACTAGCGCCTAATTATGCTGCGGCTTTAAGAGATTTAGGCGCGCTTTATTTACAAACCGGCGCGGAAAAACAAGCCCGCGACGCGCTTGAGCGAGCCGTTGCGCTAAATTCTCAAGATGCCGATACGCATTTTCAATTAAGTCGTCTCTACAATTTAACCGGCGAAATGGTTTTGGCAAAACAGCACTTTGAGATGTTTCAAAAGCTTAAGAATTCGGGAGCGAAATCGGTCCAATAAAGATGCGAAAAATTTTATCGGTAATTATTTTTATCTCCTTTACGTGCAGTTTAGCTCAAACCTCACGGGCGCAAAGCTCCGTCTGTGCGAATCGTAAAATTCCTCAGCTAATTGATGTGGTGGCTCAAACCGGCATTAAATTTGTTCACACTTCCGCCCCGGAAAAGAAATATATTGTTGAATCAATGAGCGGCGGCGTGATTCTGATTGATTACGACCGCGATGGTTGGATTGACATTTATTTGACCAATGCCCCAACTGTCGAAATGACGCTCAAAGGCCAAAAATCCCGGAGCGCGCTGTACCATAACAACCATGACGGAACGTTTACTGATGTCACAGATAAGGCTGGGATCGGGTTTCCGGGCTTTGCGATGGGCGGAGCGATTGGCGATTACAATAACGACGGCTGGCCTGATATTTATGTGACCTGTCTCGGCGGCAACGTTTTGTACCGCAACAATGGCGACGGCACTTTTTCGGACGTGACTAAAACAGCCGGAGTTTCAGACGGTCGCTGGTCAACCGGAGCGGCATTTGGGGATTACGACGGCGACGGTTTTCTGGATTTAATAGTTGCCAATTACGTTGATTTCAAACTTAATGATTTGCCCGGCTTTGGTTCAAGCCCAACCTGCAAATATCGCGGAATTGACGTGCAATGCGGTCCGCGCGGTCTGAAGGGTGCGGGCGACAGCATCTTTCACAATAACGGCGACGGCACATTTTCAGACGTTACCAAGCAGTTAGGCCCTGACGACCCAAACGGTTATTACGGAATGCAGGCGATTTGGTCGGATTTTAACAATCGCGGAAAGCTAGATGCTTTCGTGGCAGACGATTCCACCCCGAATTTCTTTTATCGCAACGACGCAAATAAATTCGCTGAAATCGGGCTTGAATCCGGCACGGCCGTCAGCGGTGACGGTTCCGAGCAAGGCAGCATGGGCGTCGCCGTCGGCGATTATCTGCATACGGGCCGTTTTTCGATTTTTGTCACCAATTTCGCCGACGAATACAACACGCTTTATCGCAACGACGGGGATTACAACTTTACGGAGGTTTCCTTTGCGGCAAAAGTAGCTCAGGTTTCGCGCCCATTTGTCGGTTGGGGAACCGGCTTTTTTGATTTGGACAACGACACCTGGCTCGATTTGCTCGTCGTCAATGGTCATGTTTACCCGCAGATCAACGATTTTTTATCCGGCGTCAGTTATCGTCAACCCAAACTTTTACACGTTAATCAAGGCGACGGAACATTTTGCGATGCCAGCCGTCAAGCCGGAACCGCTTTAACGGAATCCCGCGTGGCGCGCGGTGCAGCTTTTGGCGATCTGGATAACGATGGTCATATTGATGTCGTCGTCGGCGATTTGGATAACTCGCCAATGGTTTTGCGAAACACAGGAGGGGACGGAAATCACTGGATAACGCTTGAACTAGCGGCCAAAAAAGGCAATCCGCTGGCAATCGGCGCGCGCGTCAAAGTTACCACCGGAAGCATCATTCAGACTGAAGAAATCAGGAGCGGCGGAAGTTATTTGTCACAAAACGATTTGCGCATTCATTTCGGGCTGGGCAAAGCGGCAAAAGCCGATTCGATTGAAATTCGTTGGAACTCCGGCAAGGTTGAAACTCTTAAAGACGTTGTTGCCGATAAATTTTATGGTGTTTTAGAAGGCGAAGGAATTGTTCCATCCGAACGCATCCGCCCGATGACAATCGCTAAAGCCACAAAATGACGAAAACTCTTTGTTGCAACTTCTTTATTCCAACTTTTATTTTATTAATCTGCTTAGCTGGTTACGCCCCAATTTCCGCTCAAAATCCGGCAATTTCTTTTAGAGATATTTCTGACGCGAGCGGAATTAATGTGCCGAACGTTTCGACTCCGGAAAAACGCTACATTATCGAATCAATGAGCGGCGGAGCGGCGCTTTTTGATTGCGATAATGATGGATACTTGGACGTTGCCACCGTTAACGGCTCGTCCGTCGAACGGTTCAAAAACGGAGGCGATTCGTTTATTACGCTTTACCGGCAGATAGACGGCGCAAGCAGCAAATCGCCGAAATTTGAAAACATTACAGCCGCCGCCGGACTGACGCGCAAAGGCTGGGGAATGGCAGTTACCGCCGTTGATTATGACAACGACGGAATCCTGGATGTATTTGTCACAGGTTACGGCGGAAATGCCGTTTATCGCGGTTTAGGACAATGCAAATTCGAGGACGCGACTGAAAAATCAGGCTTGCGCGGGAGCGGCTTTATGACCGGCGCGGCTTGGGCTGATTACGACCGCGACGGCGATTTGGACGTTTTTGTGGCGCGCTATGTTTACGTGGATTTAGCCAATCTCCCGGTTTTCGGCAGCTCGCAAACTTGCTCTTATCGCGGCATTCGCGTTCAGTGCGGGCCGCGTGGTTTGCCCGGCGAAAGCGATTTGTTTTTTCGTAACAAAGGTGACGGCACTTTTGAAGAAGTAGCAAATAAAATCGGAGTTGGCGATGAAAAAAAATATTACGGTTTGAGCGCCATTTGGGGCGATTACGACAACGATGGTTGGCCGGATTTTTTCGTGGCTAATGACAGCGGCCCGAATTACCTTTATCACAATAATAAAAACGGGACTTTTTCCGAGGTGGGTTTTGAAACCGGCGTGAGTTACAGCGGAGGCGGTGATGAACAAGGTTCGATGGGCGTCGCTTGGGGAGATTTTAAGAACGATGGGAAACTCGACCTTTTTGTCACGAACTTTGATAACGAACAGAACACGCTTTATAAAAATTTGGGAGCAAAGGGTTTTCTCGATATTTCAGCGGAATCAAAAGCGGGTCCCGTCAGTATTCCGTTTGTCGGTTGGGGGACGGCGTTTGAGGATTTTGACAATGACGGCTGGCTTGATTTGTTTGTCGTTAACGGTCACGTTTATCCGCAAATCGAATTAGCTCAAAGCAAAACTCAAATGGGCTTTCGCCAGCATTTCCTGCTTGATCGCAATCTCGGCGACGGCACTTTTGAAGAAATCTCAAAAGAAGCAGGCTTGCGCGATTTATCATTGCGCGCGCGGCGCGGCGCGGCATTCGGAGATTTAAATAACGATGGTTTTATTGATTTGGTCGTGACCAGTGTGGGCGAAGCTCCAACCGTGCTTCTTAACACTAGCAAAAATCAAAATCAGACGGTTACTTTCAAGCTCGTCCAAACAAAATCAAACCGCGACGCAATCGGCGCGCGTGTGACTTTAAAAACCAGCAAAGGAGCGCAAATGCAGGAAGTTCAAGCGGGCGCCAGTTATTTATCGCAAAACGATTTGCGGCTTCATTTCGGGCTTGGCAGAGAGGAAAAAATAGAATCGGTAGAAATTCGCTGGAGCGATAGCGAGATTGAAACTGTCTCAAATATTGCGGCGAACAAAATTCTGACAATTACCAAAGGCAAAGGCATCACCGCCTCAAACGATTACAAAACGCGATAAAAAGATTTTCACATGCATAACGAAGATTTAAATCAATTCTTAATAGTTGAGAGTACAGGCTTCAGCCTGCTTTTTGCTAAAGAGCAAACTAAAGTTTGTACTCTCAACGCACTGGATTTGCTCAAATTGGTAAATCAGCTTTTATGAAAAATTTCAGTTTTTTCAATTTGCTGCTTCTAGCGGTTTTTAGTTTTATTGCCGCTCTCTTCGTCCAGCCAACCGTGTTGGCGACAGATTCATCGCCGACGCGTTTTTTTCCCGCCAAAGATTTAATGCGCATCGGCGTCTATTACTATCCCGAACAATGGAACGAAAATCAATGGGATCGGGATTTCGCCAAAATGCAGGAAATGGGTTTTGAATTTGTCCATATGGGCGAATTTGCGTGGGCTTTTATGGAACCGGAGGAAGGTAAATTTGATTTTGCCTGGCTTGATCGCGCCGTCGCGCTCGCCGCAAAGCACAATTTGCGCGTGATACTGTGCACTCCGACGCCGTGTCCGCCCGCTTGGATGGCTGAAAAATATCCGCAGATTTTTATGGTTGGCGCGGATGGTCGGCGCCGCGAACACGGTTCACGCGCCAACAATGCTTTGGCTGACCGAGATTTTAACCGTTTGAGCGAACGGGTAATCACCGAACTTGCCCGGCGTTATGGTCGTAATCCGGCAATCTGGGGCTGGCAACTCGACAATGAACCGAATTCGCCGCTTGATTACAGCCCTTCGGCGCAAGCGGCTTTTCGCGTTTGGCTCAAAGAACGCTATGAAACAATCGAGACTTTAAACAGCGAATGGGGAACTGCTTTCTGGAGTTTGAAATATAATAATTTTGAGCAAATCGTGCCAGCAAATCCGGCGTTGCTCTACGGCGTCAATCCACACGCGTTGTTAGATTTTCACCGTTTTACCGCCGATCAAACCGGCAAATTTCTTAACTGGCAAACCGCTTTGTTGCGGCGTCACACTTTGCCGACGCAGTGGATTACGACTAATTATATTGCGACCATTACCGATTCCGATCCGCGCCGTTCGACTGATTTGGATTTCACCTCGTTTACACTTTATCCGGTAAGCGGTGGTCAAAATTTGGGTGAAAACGGGTTTCGGCTGGGTTGGCAGCACGGGATGGCTTTCGCCACTTCCTTTTTTCGTCAAATTGATGGCGCAACGGGCGTGATGGAATTGCAGCCGGGACAGGTCAATTGGGCGGCAACTAATCCGCAGGTGATGCCGGGCGCGGTGCGAATGTGGCTTTGGCACGCATTTGCCGGAGGCAGTTCGTTTGCCTGTACTTATCGCTTTCGCCAACCGCTCGCAGGCAGCGAGCAATACCATTACGGAATTATCGGACCTGACGGCGTAACGCCTTCACCGGGCGGACTGGAGTATGCCCGAGTCGCGGCAGAAATGCGCGCGTTGCGCGCCAAATATGAGGCAACCGCCAAAATGCCCGCCGATTATGCTACTCGTAAAACGGCGATTTTATGGAATCACGAAAATTTATGGGACATCAACCAACAAAAACAAACCGCGCTTTGGGACACTTGGAGACATATGTTCCGCTATTTGGAGATTGTTAAATCAACGGGCGCGCCCCTCGATTTTATTGCGGAGAAAGATGATTTTTCCGCCTATCCGGTTTTGATTGCTCCGGCTTATCAGTTAATTGACGAAGGATTGGTGCGCAAATTAACCAGTTACGCGGAACAAGGCGGACATCTCGTTTTGACCAGTCGCACTGGGCAAAAGAAACGCAACGGGCAGCTTTGGGAAACAAAATGGGCGGCTCCGATTTACGATTTGATTGGAGCGGAAATTCCTTTTTTTGATTTGCTGTTAGAGAACGGCAAAGGCGAAGTTCGGATGGATAATCAAACTTACACTTGGAACGTCTGGGCAGATGTACTGAAACCGATGAAAGAGACAGAAAGCTGGGCTCAATATTCCAACCAGTTTTACGCCGGACAGAGCGCCGTGACGCACCGACGATTGGGCAAGGGCAGCGTCACCTACATCGGCGTTCAAACCAAAGACGGGCAATTGGAAACGGACGTTCTGCGCCGAGTTTACCAGCAAGGCAATATTCCAATTGAAAATTACCCGCCGGGAGTTTTTGTCGAATGGCGCGACGGGTTTTGGGTGGCTGTCAATTACTCATCCGATTCAGTCATGATTCCGATGTCTAAACAGGCCAAAATTATCATCGGAACTCAACTGCTCAAACCAGCCGATGTCCTGGTTTGGAAATAAAAAAACTTTTGAATCAGCTTTTAGCTCAACAAAAAACTTTTTCTGGACAGACGCAAAGCTCTTTATTTTTTTACGAGCTTTAACGCGATGTTTATTACTTGCCGGCAGCGTTAATGATTTTGTCGGAGTAGATTGCCTGATATAGTTTTTGCGCCAACTCAGAATTTAGCAGTAGGGATTTTTGATATTGCAGTTGTGCCGATGATTTATCGCGAACGACTTGATAAAGCTATCCTTAAAAATTAAAGCGGTTAAATATTAAAGTGACGGGCGCGTTTCCCGTGTGCTCAATCTGTAACCGCTCTGTTTTAACGTTCTTTACGGATTGCTGATGCGCGTGATGCGCCCCGGAAAAATCTCTGTCACCAGCAAATCGCCGCTCGGCGGATGAATTGCCATGCTCGTTGGCGAAACGAGCGTGTTGTTAATTAGTGTTGGCGCGCCGGTCGAAGAATCAAAACGGCGCAATCGTCCGGGTGCGTTTCCGGCCAGATTGGTGCTGATTTCGAGCGTGTAAAAAGAATGACAAAATCCATTGCTGACGGACAAAACATCAATCGCGGTGGTCAAATTGCCGATAAACTGCGAGTCCGCTCCCGTTTCCAAATCAATTCGGCGAACATCAGCCGCGCCAGCAGGAAACGGAAAACCCGTCAAAAAAGTAACCAGCAAGCTGTTGCCGAAAAGCCGTAAGCTCGTGGGAACCGGATCA
>JBDTZD010000349.1:0-9088 GCA_040005335.1 Pyrinomonadaceae bacterium
CAGCTTAATTATACTTTACTAAGTGGCAATAAAGGTGATACCCGACGCGATTCGCGTCGGGTATCACCTTTATTTAACTCATCTAAAACTACAGCCGCTCTGGTTTTACAATTCCCCGGCTTCATCAGCTTTACGCTTCGCTTCGGCTTCGGCTTCTTCTTTCCTCTTAGCTTCGGCTTCGCTTAATTCCTGGAAACGCTTTTTGGGCTCTTCTGCATCGGCTTTAAATTTTTCTTTATCTGCAGCGTTGCCATCCATTTCGGCGAGACGTGATTTTTGAACCAGCAAACTCGCTTTATATGAAAAAGGTGAGCTTTTTGCGCTGTCGAGTGATAGCGCTTTGCCAATCAGCACCAAACCGTCATCGGCACATTGCTTAGCTTTCGCAAAATCTTCGGGGTTCTCCGGTTTTTTAAACACGAAGACAGCTTCATTATTCTTTTGAACAGTGTCTTTTGCCGCCTCGGTAATTTCGTTAACGCAATTGTATTTTTCACCAGCGAGGAATGTCAGCGCTTTGGAGCGGTATTCGGGCTTAACCCTCTCATCATTGGCGCGTTTTGTTCGCCACTCAACCAATGCTTGCGGACCTTTAAGTGCCCCGATCAAACTTGAAATGGCATCGCTTGTTGCTTCATCGTCCGGGTTTGCGGCAAGAATCTGCTCATAAACTTTAATCGCCTGTTCAGCCTTTTTCATGTTTTCCGGTACGGCGCGATTAGTTAAATACTGTTGATGCAGCGTCCTCGCCATAAAAGTTTCCGTTCTCTTTTCAGACGGATCTAATGTCATTGCCAAAGCAAAATGTGATTCAGCTTCATCAAATCTTCGTTCCTTGTATGCCTTTGCTCCGTCATTAAGCTCGTTTCGAGCACGAACTTTATTGACAATACCGCACCCGGTAAGTAAAGCAAACGCCGTAACCAAAAGTAATAAGATCCCTACACGAGAGATTTTCATGTTCGTTGACTCCGTATTAAATGAGGCGCTAAAAAAGTCTCGTTAATTTTCGCGCCCGCAAAAGTTTTCCTATTGTAAATCGTCAATTTGCAACCCGATAGGAGTTGCGCCCGCTCCCTTAATAGAGTCAATGACTCTTACTACCTCGCCGTATTTCAACGCCTTTGGCGCTTTGACAAAAACGGTTTTTTCAATTTCATTAGTGGTTGAACCTTCTTTGAAAACACCATTTCGCTCGCGTGTCTGAAAAACTTCCGACAGTTTCGCGCCTAATGCTCCAGCATCCGCTACCTCGTCTTTGTTAAGAAGAATTTTGCCATCTTTGTCAATATTAACCACTAATGAAAGCGGGTTTGGTTTAACATCCTGAAGGTCTTTATCTTTTGGCTCAGCGGGAACCTTGGCTTCAAACCTGCTTGGTTTGAGCGGTGACACCACCATAAAGATAATCAGCAAAACAAGGAGCACATCAATCAAAGGCGTAATATTAATATAGGGGGTGGCTTCATCCCCTCCACCGCCAGTTTGCATTGCCATGGATTTGTATTTCCTCTCTTATTAACGAGTGCAAAACCGTTTTTAAAGTTTTGCACTCTTCTTCCTGCCATTTTATCAACTGTTCCGTTTACGAACCTGCTGCTTTGGCTCCGCCTTTTTTTCGATCGGCAACCAGTCCGATTTTGTCAACATTTTGTTTACGAATAATGTTAATAACCTCGACTAGGTTTCCGTAATCAACTTCTACTCCGCTTTTGATATAAACGATTTTTTCAGCTTCAGTTTTGTGTTCCATCAATTTGCCGATTTTGTCGCCCAGCATATCTTTTGGAAAACGTTCTTTGCCGATGTAATATTCATCGTTTTTCGGAATAGCCAGAACGACCGATGTCTCTTTGTTGATTAACGCATCTTCCGTAGCATTTATCGTCTCGCGTGGAAGATTTACTGATACTCCTTGCTGCAGAAGCGGCGTTACTACCATAAAGATAATCAACAGCACCAGCATAATATCCACCATCGGTGTAATATTAATATCGGCGGTAAAATCTTCGGTGCCGCCAGATTGCATTGCCATAACTTTTTCTCCTTCAAAACTGCACGAACTTCTTAAAGGCAGCCTTTCTCTTTAGAATCTGCGTTCAAATTCAGGAAAAAGGCTTTACTTTTAGTGGCTGCTCGGCGGAAGCTGCTTGGTGCGTTGTTTGATAAAGTAATCAATTAACTCCGAAGCAGAATTGTCCATCTCGACCACGAAGCCTTGCACTTTGCTGGTGAAATAATTAAATAACCAAACCGCTGGCACAGCAACCAGAATCCCCATGGCGGTAGTAAACAACGCTTCCGAGATACCCCCTGCGACAGCCGAGATTCCTGCCGTTTCAGCATTTTTCATTCCCTGAAACGCATTGATAATCCCAAACACTGTACCAAATAATCCAACGAACGGAGCCGTTGAACCAATAGTTGCTAAACCCGAGAGACCGCGTTTGAACTCGGCGGTTTTGATGGCGACAGCACGCTGCAAAGCACGTTTAGAAGCATCAATTTCTTCGCCTGAAATATCTGAATTGCCTTCATGCGCGCGAAACTCTTGAAGACCGGAAGAAACAACCATCGCAAGATGCGATTTTTTGTGTTTGTCGCTAATGCTGATAGCCTCTTCGATACGGTCGTTTTTTAATGCTTGAGCAACACGGGGCGCAAACTGACGCGATTGTTCTTTCGCAGCCCGGAAGGTGAGAAGACGTTCGACCGCTACGGCGATGGCGTAAACGGACATAATAAAAAGAAGGATGATCACTCCCCAACCCACCGGACCTAGCTTTTTCATCATTTCACCGATAGTAAAACCACCACCTTCATCGGCGAAGGCGAGAACGACCGGTAACACGGTTGCCAAAAGGCTGCTTGCAAATGTCATTTTTAATACTCCTTAAGAGAAAATTTTCAATTTTTCGTTTCGCTAATTGTTTAAATGAGGAGCGAAAAGGTCAAATTCCCGCTCTCTCGAATAATTTCGGCTTACTGCGCCACAAAGTTATAAACTATAACTCCGCTCACTTTAACTGGTTGGCCAGAAAGCTGAGTCGGTGAGAATTTCGATGCTCGAGCAGCCTGTACAGCTGCTGCTCTGAGCAGTGGATTTCCGCTGGTTGCCGAAGCTGAAACCACATTGCCGTTTTCATCAATCAGTACTTGAACATTAACGGTACCACTGGCATGAACGGCTTTAGCGGCAGGCGGGTAAGGCGGTTGCACCAGACGCGTTGCCTTGCCATTAATGACACCACCGGAAATTGTGGTCGGTTTTGGTTTTTCAACAGGTTTCGGGGCTGGCGGTGCGTCGTCAACATCTTTAATAACAGCAGCAGGCTTTGCAATAACAGCTTGTCCCGTACCGGACGAACTTCTATCAGGTCCTGAAGCACCGCCGGCAGCATCTGTATTTCTGGAGCTCAAAACAGTAGTGACCCCTTCACGACGAGCCGGAATATTACTCTTCGTGTTTTGAATAGTATCAGGAACTTTCGGAGCTTCATTCATACTCTGAATAATCTCTGTACGAAAATCGACATTTTTCGGGGCATCCGCCTGAGCTTGTTTCTGTGGTTTATTTTCCGGTGCTGGCGGTGGAGGAGGCGCCTCTTCAGCCATCACGGGCGCTACCAAGGTGTCCAGTGACATATCGTCTTTAGACATATAGCCTAGGTCAGTGTTAAAAAGGCTGTAAATAAAAACCCCTAAAAACAGGGAACCTAAAACTAAAGCGGTTGTACCTAAATACGCGCTTTGCTTGGCGCCCCGCCCTTTCTCTCCATTTGATTCAACTAATACATCAAACATATTGATTATCCTTCCTTATTCCGGTGCCAACAGGTCAAAGGGACGAAATTTATAATTGCTTTAGAAAACAATAATACTGCTGCGTTTGTGTCTTGCCCGTTTAGACGCATCGGGGCAAATGAAGGTTGTTTGAGTGTTTGGCACTCGACATTTCTTCACAGTCCTGAGCGAATTTTGCAAAGGCAAAATATGACACAGTATATGTAATGGATAAATTTTCCGACCAGCAACGCCATGAGTCTATTCGGCTTAGAAACGAATGTCAAGAGATAAATCAGCCTTTGAGAAACATTTCCGCAAACTTTTTTACCCAGCTGATAAAATGTTCAAAAAAAATGATTATTATTCAATAATTTAAGCAAAAGTCATCTTCGTCATCAGAGCTTTAGATAGCAAAAACAAAAGGCGAAAGATAATTATATCTCTCGCCTTTGCCAAGCATTTTCAAATTAGAATTGAATTACCGTTTCGCCGTTTGGACATTACCATCACGCTTTTGCCGAACAACGGATTTACGCGCCGCCGAAGCAAAAGTTGCTTGTGTCGCAGCCATCTGAGCGGGACGGTCACGCCCATCATTAACCAACTGCTCCCACCAGAGCGCAATCGGAGCGGCGATGGCAAATGTGGAATAAGTTCCGTTGATAATACCAATGAGCAGTGCGATCGAAAACCCAAACAAAACCTGTCCACCAAAAAGCACTAAAGCAATGACCGAAAGCAGCACTAATCCGGCAGTAATGATTGTCCGGGAAAGCGTTTGGTTGATAGATTCATTAATCAGTTTATAAAGAGAATCCCGGCGATTAAGTTTTAAGTTCTCCCTGATTCGGTCGAAAATAACGATTGAGTCATTGACCGAGAACCCAACTAAAGTAAGCAATGCGGCAATTACGGGCAGGTTGATCTCCCATTGAAAAATTGAAAAAATACCGATGGTAACGAGAACATCGTGGAAAACCGCAATAACTGCACCGGACGCATATGTCCAATCGTAACGCAGGGCAATAAAAAATAAGATTCCCAACAGGCTCATCAAAGTTACGGCAACGGCTTGATTACGAAGCTGGCCCCCGGCGACTGCCCCAACCGATTCCGTGCCGACGATTTTGTAGATGGCATTTTCGTCTGCAGCTAAATCTCCTGACGCCTCTGCACCAAAAGTATCGAGTGCTTGCTTAACTTTGGCGCGTCCAATATCAACCTGGTTTTTTTGCTGTCCGTTGTTCGGCACATTCGCGGTCGGTTGCTGATCATCCTGAGAAACCGGGGCTTCTTCGAGCGGGATTTTAATTAAAACTTCGTCTCGTTTATCGAGTGAATGCTGCAAAACCGGATCGTTAATGCCAACCGCTTGTAAAGCGGAACGAACTGCATCATCAGGAGGCATTTTGTCTTGCTTAAATTTAGTAGTCAAAACCGAACCGCCCTTAAAATCAACGCCAAGATTAAAGGGTGTTCCGCCGGTAGCTTGCCGGGCGACTGTCGAAACTAAACCCGCGAGCATGAGCAGGATAGAAATCGTGATGAAAATCTTACGCTTTCCCATCCAGTCAATGTTTACTTTGTCGAATAATTCAATCATGAGTGCTTAGCAGTGCAGAGTGCAGAGTGCAGAGTGCAGAGAGTGCAGCAAGAATTTGTTGCAGCTTTGCAATTTACACTTTGCGTTTTGCACTAAATCGAAATTTTTTCAACTTGTCGTTTGTTACCGAAAAGCCAAATAAAGATTGTGCGCGAAACGAAAACGGCGGAGAACAAGTTGATTAACAAACCAAGAATAAGTGTTACAGCGAAACCGCGAATTGGGCCCGCACCGCCAAACATGTACAACAGCAGCGACGAAATAATTGTAGTGACATGAGTATCAATAATAGTGACGAAAGCACGATCAAAACCCAAATCAACGGCAGATAAAACATCTTTGCCGGCGCGTAATTCTTCTCGAATCCGCTCGAAAATCAGCACATTTGAATCAACTGCCATCCCGATTCCCAAAATAATACCGGCGATACCGGGCAGAGTAAGTGTGGCGCCAATTAATACTAGAGCCGCCAGCGTCAAAAGCATATTCAAGAGCAAAGCTACAACAGCATTAATCCCCGAACCGCGATAATAGAAAAGCATAAACAGCATGACTAAAATCACACCTGCGGCGGAAGCCGTGACTCCGGCGCGAATCGAATCTGCTCCGAGACTAGGTCCAACTGTGCGCTCTTCCTGATATTCGATTTCTGCGGGAAGCGCACCCGATTTGAGCGTCAAAGCCAGATCTTCACCGGATTGTTTGGTAAAGCGCCCGTCAATGCTTCCGCTATCAAAAATCTGCGATTTGATAAACGGTGCAGACTTTACTTGATTGTTTAAAACAACTGCCATGTATGAACCGACGTTTTTACCAGTCCAATCACCAAATTTTTGTGCTCCATTTGGCTTGAGCGAAAAGGAAATTTGATAATCATCGGTGCCGCCCGCGCGCCCGTTAACTGCTGCTGCGTCACGCAGTTCGTCGCCAGTTACAATTGCCGGGGATTCAACGACCACATAACCGCGCGGCGCAGTTTGCTGCGCTTGGTTTTGCTGATTTGCCGGGGCTTTATCATCGCGCTCGACAAAGGGCAAAATTCTCCGGTTTATCGGAACAGTTCCGCCAAGCGAAGCTTTGGCAGCTTCTTCGGTCGGATAAATCGTCATCGGAGCTGGGTTTTTCGCTCCGATAACATTCATCAATTCGAGTTTGGATTCCGCGCCAATAATTCTCTTGGCACGTTCCGGGTCTTGCAGACCGGGCATCTGCAAAAGCAGCTGATTGCCGCCGACGCCGCCGATTGTCTGCAAAGTCGGCTCGGTCACGCCGAGCTTGTTAATACGGTCGCCAATAACATTTTTGGCTTGCGTGACGGCCTGCGTGCTCAGAATTGTCTGCGCTTGCAGCGGCAGACTCCAGATAATCTGATTGCCGGATGTGGTTTGACTCCATTCGTTCAAACCGACTTTTTTTCGCACCGCTTCGACAATTTCGTTTTGTTTGGAAGCGTCGGAAGTTCCGAGAATAATTTGAAAATTTCGATTTTTCGGTTCAGTAATTGTGTTGACATCCGTGACGGGAAGATTTGCATCTTTGGCGGCGGCAAGCACGGACGGAGCATATCCAGTAGTTAAATTCTTCAAATACTCTTCGGTTTTGACGCGCATGACCAGGTGCGATCCGCCCTTCAAATCAAGACCGAGATGAATGTTTTCGGCAAGATTCGTTTTGATGCCGTCCAAAGTAAAATCCTGCGCCGTTGGAATGCGATGCGGCATGAAAACGGCATAAAGCGCCACCACCGTGATAATCGCGATAATGATAACTCGAACTAAAAGATTGCGTTTCTTCATTGATAGGTAGTAGGTAACGGATAACAGGTAATATGTCAAAAAACACTTACTACCTATTACTTATTACTGATTAATCTGCCGCTTCTTTTCCGACAACTGCCGAACGAGCAATTTCGAGATTCGATTTGTCAGCACTGCGAATAATCAAACTCTTTTCGTTCATCTGAACGATTTTTCCGATGATTCCGCCGCTCGTAACAATCGTTTCCCCAAGCTTAACCGTTGAAATTAGCTCTTGTAATTCCTGCTGTTTGCGGCGCTGCGGCACAATCACCATAAAATAAAAAATCGCTAAAATTGCGATAAACGGCAAGAAAGTTATAATTCCACCCATAAATTTATGCTTTCGGACTAATCATACGAAGGCGACGAATTTCAACCGGTTCAGCGAGAAGTTCCGGCACAACGGCAAATGCTGCTTTCAAGTGAGGCTCTTCAAAATGCGCGGCTAACGCTTTTTCGCTCGCCCAATTTTCGTGCATATAAAAAAGTGTTGAGTCTTCTAAATCGCGGTGAAAATCGTAGTTCAAACACCCCGCCTCGGTCCGCGTCTGAGAGACCATCTTTGAAACAAGTTCGATTACTGTTTCGACTGTTTCGGGCTTTGCCTTAAATCTGGCGATAACCGTAATTTGTTCGCTCATTTACAAATATGTTACCGGAACAAAGCAAAGTTTGCCAATCAACAAATGCGTTTCACGCTCAGTTTGTAAATTTATTCGACTTTAGTTTGCTGTGAAATTTGCCCGTGAAACTCTCGTCGGAATTGTGCGAAAGTGCCAAAACGAATAGATTGCCTTACTCGTCGCATCAAGTCAAGGTAAAACGCCAGATTGTGATGCGTTAATAAAATAGCGGCAAGCATTTCGCCCGTTTGGTAAAGATGTCTTAAATAAGCTCTGGAATGACGGCGGCAAACTGAACATAAACAATTTTCGTCCAGAGGTGCACTGTCTGTCGCATGGCGAGCATTTCTGATGTTAATTTTGCCGCTTGAAGTAAAAGCTGTTCCGGTACGTCCGTTGCGCGTCGGCATCACGCAGTCAAACATATCAATGCCGCGCCAAACTGCTTCGACTAGATCTTCGGGCGTTCCAACACCCATCAAATAGCGCGGAGCATTTTGCGGCATTTGTGGAGCAAGAAATTCGCAGACGTCGTACATTACAGACTTTTCTTCCCCGACACTCAAGCCGCCAATGGCGTAACCGTCAAAGCCTATTTCCACGGTTTTATCAAGGCTTTCGCGGCGCAACGGCAAATGCCCCGCGCCCTGAACAATCCCAAACAAAGCCTGTTGTCCATTGAGATTTTCGGCAGCCGTAGTGAAACCTGTATCCATCCTCGCCGTTTGCAGTTCGTTAAATTTTTCTTTTGAACGCATCGCCCACCGCGCCGTCATTTCGAGCGATTTACGCGTGGTCTCAAAATCCGAATTTCCCGGCGGGCACTCATCTAAAACCATGACGATTTCCGAACCGAGAGTTGACTGCACGTCCATCGAAACTTCGGGCGACATAAAACGGAGACTGCCGTCAATGTGCGAGCGAAATTCAACACCCTCTTCTTTGAGCTTTCGTAAATCGGTCAGGGAAAAAACTTGAAAACCGCCTGAATCTGTCAGAATCGAGCGATCCCATGAATTGAATTTGTGAAGCCCGCCGACCGACCGAATAATTTCCGCGCCCGGACGCAGCCAGAGATGATAGGTATTCCCCAGGATAATTCGGGCATCAAGCTCCGTTTCGAGCCATTCAAAGCGCATTCCTTTGACCGTGCCCTGCGTTCCGACCGGCATAAAAACCGGCGTTTCGATGACCGAACGCCGTGTTCTCAAAATTCCGCATCGCGCTTCTCCTTCCTGCGCAATAATTTTCCAATCAATCGGTTTATCCATTAAAAA
>JBDTZD010000053.1:0-2707 GCA_040005335.1 Pyrinomonadaceae bacterium
CTGCCTTTCCGCAAGGAAGTGAAACCATTTTAGTAGTAGATGACGAAGACTCCGTGCGAGAACTGATTCGCGAGATTCTGGAAACGTGCGGTTATCAAGTCATGGAAGCAAAGAATGGTCATGAGGCAATGGAGGTTTATGAGCGAGAAGTTGAAAAGATTGATTTGGTCATCACCGATTTGCTGATGCCGATGATGTCTGGGCAATCGCTGGTTGATTTATTATCTTTTAGCCATCTACAAAAACGCATCTTGTACATTTCGGGCTATCTTGACGACCATCTGACAAACCAGGACGAAAATAAGACGAAGCAGAATTTTATTGAGAAACCATTTAAGGCTGAAAATTTAGCGCAAAAAGTGCGAGAAATTCTTGACTCACCTTAAATTTATAGGGACAGAGAGCTTGCATCCAAACACATCCAATCCAGAGAATTTCCGCCTTTGCAACCAGAAATTGTTGACGTTTTAGTTTACTTGCTTAGTTTACCCGCCTTCCAAATTTCGCAGCCAAATTTCAATTTCCTTTGCTTCATCATGGGTTAGATTCTCTGCCCCGAAACGAACGCGGTTGTAAGCTTCGGTGATTTGTAAGGCTTCGCCCGCACCGACCACGGCGGCAAATTCGAGTGGTGTTTGAGCAGTAGCGCGGCGCAAGCCCTTTTTAGCAAGTGCCGTTGTCATTCGCTGGTAAAATTCAACGATTCTGTGGGCATCAGGCTGGCGTCCAAAAGTGAATAATCGCCAAATTCGTTGCCACGAAACGCGTTTGCCGATAAACCACAGTAAAATAATTGCCCCGCCCGTCAGCAAAACAGCCAAAACTGTTTGCGCGATTGTCTGCCGGCTGGCTGCCGCGCCTCTCGCGCCGTTTAAGTTATCCCACCAATCTTTAACTCGTTCGCGCCAAATTTGCCAGAAGTTTCCGGCGCTTTCCTGATTATTGACCAGCGTTTCGCGAAAGACGCGCGCCAAACTGCGTTGTTCCTGGCTATCGTAAGCAACAACATACTGCAGCCAAAACATATTGAGCGCTTCCATGTATTTGTTGATCTGTGAGCTGACAAAATTCCCGGCACTTTCCTGCTCGGAAAGATTCTGCCCCGCCGCCGGGGTCGGGTCAAAGGTGACCCATGAATCAGATTCGGGAAAATAAACCTCAACCCACGAATGCGCTTCTTTTTGAGTAACGATAAACGCTCCGGCTGCATCGTTATATTCACCTCTCTGAAAACCATTGACAACGCGCGTGGCGATTCCTTGAGTTCGCAGCATCACCGCCATCGCAGTCGCAAAATATTCACAATGCCCCTCGCGAACGTTGAACAAAAAATCTGCCAGCGGTTCGCGCCCTTCGGCTTTCAAATCGAGCGTGTAGCCAAATTCGGTCTGCAAATGATTTTCAATCGCCCGCGCCGCATCATAACGGTTTTTCGCGCCGGCTTTTTCAATAATCTCTTTTGCCAGAGCCGGAATTCTCCCATCAATCGGCGGCAATTGAAGATAAGACTGCTCGAAAGGTTGATACGGTGTTTTGTCAGCTCGCAAAACTTTTGCATCGGGCAAAGCAGTGTCGGAAAAAACTTTGTAAACGACTCGGTCGAAATTGCGCGGCAGCGTGACGCTTGAGTTGACATCCTTCTGCAAACTTGGAAAATTGCCCTGCACGGCAACAATCCGGCTCGCCCCAAATAACACTGCCGTGTCAATCGGTTCGAGATAAATTGTTTGAAGGGTCAAATCGTCTTCCTGCTTAACTTTTTTACCAATCTGAAAAAAGCCCTTGTCGTCTTTGAAAACGATTTCTTTCTGCCTTTTGAGAGTATTACGCCAACCTTGATTATCGAAATAGTCCAAAGCCACACCGCGCCAGCGCAAATCTCGCCGCCAAGTCGCGCCTTCCGATTCAACTCGAACTCGCATAACTACTTCATTGTTTTGCTGAAGTCTCCCGATTGAGCCCAATTTGACCGAATCCGAAAATCCGACAAAGCCAGACAGACCTCCCCCGCCGCCGCCGCCAAATCCTGTCCCGCCGATTCGCGGCATCATAAAAAATGCTGGAACTGCCAGGAAACTGATAGTCAGCAAAATCATTGTTGCGGTAACGGGCAAACGCCAGCTCAAACCGGGCGTTTGCAATTTACTTTCTTCCGTTTCAATAATTTTGACGAGGCGCGATGCTTTGCGAATCTCAAAAGCGATAATCGTGCAGATGGCAAACAGCAAATACAAAATCAGAGTTGCCAAAAACATCGGACTGACGCTCAAACCGGCAGCCAGTAAAACCTCAAAAAATGAGATAAGATAAAGAAAAACCCAATCGCGGTCATTTTTAATTTGAAAAAGTTTGACGACGGATAATCCCAGAATCAAATGCGCGAGGGTTGCCGCACCCGCTCTTTCACGCGCCAGGAGAGCCGCCTGGGATTGCCAATCGAGATAATAGAGCGGCAGCGCCAGAACAATCAGTACGAGTCCGAACCGCTCTGAAATCTGCCACTTTGTTCCTTCCAATCGCCAGCCGGCAATCATCAAAACGGCGAAGATAACCGTCAAGAAAACGCTGATGCCGCCCGAAGCCAGCAGCGCCAGCGCTCCGCAAGCCACCACCGCGTAGGAAGTAAATTTAAAATAAACGTCAAAATTCATTCGTTAGGAATTGATAGGAATTGATTAGAAAAACTAGCAAGCAGTTTTTATCTTAC
>JBDTZD010000057.1:0-9050 GCA_040005335.1 Pyrinomonadaceae bacterium
ACCCGCTGGCTCCGTTCTTATTTTATACGCAGCAAGGGTCTCTCTGTACTAAATTCGCCCTTCCGCAAAAGCATCTTGAAAATGACCTATTAAGAGGAATAAACCAATAAATAAAAAGCCTGTAAGCCTTTTTCAAATTTTGGCACAGGCATTGCCGCCAGGCGGTTAATAATTAAGAAACTTGTTTAAAAATCACAAGGTGTTTGATATATGGCGGAGGAGACCAGCGGCGCAGGCGGCGCGATGTATGCAGTGACAACGCTTCTGATTGTTGTTTTATTATTAGCAGTTCTCTATTTTAGCGGAGTTTTTAGCAGCAGTGGCGGAAGTAAAAGTCTAATTGATGCCAATGCCAACGTTCCGGCAGCATCCAACACTAGGTAAATTATTTTGTTTGATAGCCTCAAACCGGAATTTCGTCTTTGTTGAATCAGGACGGAATTCCGTTTTCATTATAGGCTAATAAAATTTTATGGCAGACGAAGAAGCAAAAAGAAACTGAGCAAAATGGTTGATAGTTGTCTTGATAGTTTCAGCGGTTTTTGCAGTTTTGATAATTGCCGCTTATATCAATAATTCGTTCAAGCGTGATTCTCACGATACAACCGTTGCTCCCATCGTTAATAAGAAAGGGTAAACAAAAAACGCCGGATTCAATTTTAAATTGTTTAACTTTAGATTTTTGGTTTCGGCGCTCTAAAATAATAACGTGCAATTAAAAAAGATCTCTGATCAAACAATTGTCATTACCGGCGCCACGAGCGGTATTGGTTTGACTACGGCGCGACGGGCGGCCAAGCAAGGCGCAAAACTTGTGCTGGTAGCGCGCAACGAAAATGCTTTGCGTAAACTAGCTGAGGAACTCAATGCTGGCGACACGCAAGCAATTTTTTATGCGGCTGACGTGGCTGATGAAGCCGCTTTGCGCGGAGTTGCGGCTGCCACGAGTGAGCGTTTCGGTAGTTTTGATACTTGGATTAATAATGCCGGCGTCTCGATTTACGGCAAAATAGAAGATATCGCGACCGAAGATATGCGCCGTCTTTTCGACACCAATTTTTGGGGTGTAGTTTACGGTTCACGGATTGCCGCGCAGTTTTTGCGGGCAAACAATAACGGCGGTGCGATTATTAACGTCGGGAGCGTCTTAAGTGACCGCGCGATTTCGTTTCAAGGGATTTACTCAGCATCAAAACACGCCGTCAAAGGTTTTACCGATGCCTTCCGAATGGAACTCGAAGCCGAAAAGCTGCCTATTTCGGTGACCCTAATTAAGCCGAGCGCGATCAATACGCCTTATGCTCAACATGCCAAAAACTATTTTGACAAAGAAGCGACTTTGCCGCCGCCGGTTTTCGCGCCTGATTTGGTAGCGGAAGCTATTTTGCATTGCGCCGAAAATCAAGAGCGTGATTTTACTGTGGGCGAAGGTAAATTACTGGCTTCAGCCGGACAGTTAGCGCCGCGCCTAACCGATAAAATGATGGAATGGGGCATGGCAGCTCAACAGTTTAAGAACGAGCCGAAAAATCCAGAACATACGGGAACGCTTTACGAATCACATTCCGATTTGAGCGAGCGCGGCAATTATGATGGAATGGTTTTGGAAGAAAGCATTTATCAGCGCGCAAAGCTGAATCCGCTTGTGACAAGTGCAATTTTAATTGGCGGCGCTGCTTTAACGGCTTTTGTAGTCAGCAAAAGCGCCGCTCGAACGAGAGACAAAAATGCCCGAGGCAATGAACGCGAGTTAATGCAAATAGGGCATAGCTAAAAACAGAAGGAGAAATTATGAAAAATACGATTCGTTTCATGACGGCGATAATGATCGCTGTTTTGCTAACATCCGCTGCGATTTTTGCTCAAAATAAAAAAGCGGCAAAAGAAATGAAGGAGGCTTCGAAACAAGCTAAAAAAGCTGCCCAAGCCTTTCGCGAGATTTCCGGCGATGCTGACAAAGCGATTCCCCGCGAATTACTTGATCGCGCCGAAGCTATTGCGGTTTTTCCGAGCGTGCTAAAAGTGGCGTTTGGGTTTGGCGGACGCGGTGGTCAAGGATTAATTTCACGCCGAACCGCAACGGGTTGGAGCGCGCCGGCTTTCTTTAATCTCGGCGGCGCGAGCATTGGACCGCAAATCGGAATTAATAAAACCGATTACATTATGCTTTTTATGAATGATGACGGTGTTAAAGGTTTGCTTCAGGACAAATTTGAACTTGGGGCAGATGCTGCTATCGCCGCCGGTCCTGTCGGGCGCACGGCTAGCGTCGGGACAAATGCTACATTTGACAGCCCGATTTTGTCGTATTCGCGCAGTCGCGGCGCGTTTATCGGCGTTGCGCTCAAAGGAGCGGTGATTACTGCCGATGATGATTTGAATCGCTCACTTTACACCAAAACGGCAAAAGATATTTTGTTGCGCGATGCTAATGTCGCAGTTCCGCAACCCGTCCAAATATTTCCGCAAACGTTGACCAGTTTTTCCCCGCGCACTGCTCAGAAATAACTAATTATTTCTAAAACAAACAAGAGCTTGGTCGGTCTTAACCAACCAAGCTCTTGTTTGTTTCAACTAAGTAAAAGTTTTGACTTTGCTTTAAGACGACTCCCCACAAAAATTAAGGCATAATCTGTTGACCAACAAATATTTTATAGAGTTTTGAGGAATTTCCTCTAAAGGTTGATAATGAAAACTTTTACAAAACATATTTTGGTAGTGATTGTCGGTATTTTGCTCACAGCGGCGGTCAGTTCTGCTCAGGACGATTCAAAAGAAATTCGTCAAGCTACCGAACGGGCATCTGATGCAGCAAAGGCTTTTAACGAGATTATGCGCAACTCGGACAAATCAATTCCACGCGAATTGCTCGAACGCGCCGAAGCCGTCGCAGTTTTTCCGGGCGTTTTAAAAGCGGCGTTCGTCATCGGCGGACGCGGCGGCGAAGGCTTAATTTCCAGACGGACGCCGGAAGGCTGGAGTGCACCCGCTTTTTTTAAGCTCGGAGGCGGCAGCTTCGGTTTTCAAATCGGCGCGGATAAAACAGATTACATCATGCTCTTTATTAACGACGGCGGTTTAAAAGGCTTGCTCCAAGACAAGTTTGAGTTTGGCGGCGATGTCGGGATTGCGGCAGGACCAATCGGACGCGAAGCTTCAGCAACAACTACGGCGCGACTGGGTGCCGGGATTTTGTCTTATTCGCGAAGTAAGGGAGCGTTTATCGGCGCCGCGCTTAAAGGCAGCCGTATCGCGCCGGACAACGACCGCAACCGCACATTGTACGGCAAAACAGCCAAAGAAATTTTAAATTCAAACGTTGTAACGCCATTGCCGGATGCGGTAAAAGTTTTTCCAAACACTTTAGACCGCTATTCGAGCCGCAAAGGATCGTCCGTTGAGGGCGCGCCAAATCCGGCTGCGACGCGCCAACGCACGACAATCAGCGTTAATAACGGCAGCACCATAATTGTTGGTAGCGCGCCCAAAACAAATGAAGCGGGAAACCAAACGACAGAGCCTGTTAACCAAACTGAGCCGATTAACCCGGCTAATTCCGAGCCGAATTCCTCCCCGAGCGAAATGTATGCTGTCGGACGAATGACGACTCGCCCATCAAATCGTCTGGCGCGTGAAATTCGTTCGGAACTGCTTGATTTGCCATATTACGGAGTTTTCGATTGGCTCGAATTTGAAGTGACAGGGGATAACGCTGTTGTTCTGCACGGTTCGGTGACACGCCCGACGACAAAGGACGATGCCGAATCGCGCGTCAAACATCTCGAAGGCGTTTCCGCCGTCCGCAACGAAATCGAGGTTTTGCCGCTCGCCCCAAGCGACGACGATTTGCGAAACGCGCTTTACCGCGCCGTTTATTCGGGTCAGCTTTTTCGTTACGGGACGGGTGCCAATCAACCGATTCACATCATTGTCAAAAACGGCCATGCAAATTTGAAGGGCGTGGTTGACAACGATGCGGACAAAAATTATGCGGGCATTCAAGCCAATACTGTGTCCGGCGTCTTTGACGTCAAAAACGAGCTTATTATTGACAGCGGCGAAAAACGCTAAATTTGTCGAGAGTAATTGATTTTTTTGAGGGACGAGTTTGGTACTCGTCCTTTTTTGTTTGTTAATATTTTGACAGATTGAAACGCACCGTTTTTGTCGCTAAAATCAAACGGCTTTCCGAAATCTCTAATTACAATGAAAAAACTTTTCCGTAGCTCAATTTATTCGATCGTTTTTTTTGTTCTCTGTTCGTGCGTGGCACTTGCTCAAAACGTTCCGCAAGCCGTTTTAATAAAAATTGTTCGCGCCGAAGATGAACTGCGTTTTGACCGTGATTTGCAGGATTTGCTCAAATCGCCGAACGCAAAAATTCGTCTGCGCGCGACGCTGGCTGCCGGACGCATCGGCAGCGAAACGGCGATTCCCATTTTGTCAGAAATGCTTGACAAAGACGTTAATAATGACGTCCGGGCGATGGCAGCATTTGCGCTCGGCGAGACAGAATCGTCAAAAGCCGCTGACACAATTTTAAAAGTTTTTGCGAAAAAGGACGAAACGGACGCGGTTCGCGCCCGCGCGCTCGAAGCCGCTGGAAAGATTGCCGCCGCTAATCCGAAGGATGAAAAATCGAAGGAATTGGGTGAGAGCGTTTTGGACACTCTCGAAGCTGAACAATTGATTGCGATTCGCAACAAAGAAGTCGTCTTGCTCGGTTTAACTGCCGCTTTGCGAGCGAAACCCGACGAAGCCGATTTTGTTGTGGGAAAGTTTCTAACCGACAAAGATGCATCTATTCGAGCTGATGCTTTGAACACGCTCGTCAGATTAAAAAGCAAAAATGAAAATTTGAAAGCCCAGTACCGCGCGATGCTGCTCTCAGACGACGCCGCAATTGTTCGCGCCAATGCCGCTCGCGCTCTCGGTGCAAGCGAAGACGCGCTAAGTTTAGATTTGCTCATCGAAGCTGCAATAACCGATGACGATCAACGGGTCCGAGTTGCGGCAATTCGTTCACTGGGAAATCTGAACAATAAAAAAGCCGCTGTGCCACTGCTCGAACGCGGTGAAAAATTGCTTGCCATTTACAAAACCGCAAAAACGAAATTTGCCAATCCAGCCGAAAAAAACGAATTGCTCGAAATTGCCACAACTCTCGGCAGACTTTTGCCAAACTCGAATGACGAACGCGCCGTTAAATTTCTGCGTGACTTTCGCAGTTTAGAAAAATCTCACTCGCCCGAAATCGAGGTTGCTTTAGCGCGTGTTTCTCCAAATTCGTATCTGAACGGCGAATCACTAATCAGCATTAATTATGACGCGCAAAAAAAGAAATTAAATGCTGATTGGCAAGCGATAAGCAGCGTGGCGCAGGGTTTGGGCGAAATTGCGAATCTTGAGCCGAGCGAGGCAAATCAAAAAATGCGAGCGCGTGCTGAAACTGCTTTGCGCGGAATTGTTGGCAATCCGTTTGGCTTTGAAGATTACGAAAAAACATTGGCGCGAGCGATGCCCGACGTAATTCGCGCTCTTGCTGCCTTCAAATCAAACGACTCTGCCGTAATTTTACGCGAACAGCTAAACGCGAAAGACGTGATTATTCGCGCCACAGCCGCCGAACTTTTAGGTGAACAGACCGCGAGCACGGAAAATATCGAAGCATTGAAGATGGCATTTGCACAAGCAGTCAAAAATGACATTGAAGCGAACGATGCCACGCTGATGATTTTAAATGTCTTAGCCAAATTGGACAAAAAAGAAGCGAGCGAGTCTTTGCAGTCTGCTCTTTATTCAAAAGATTTTCTTGTTCGCCGGCAAGCTGCCGTTTTGATTCGCCAAAACGGGTTGGAAAAAGATTTTCCCAAACTCAATGAACAAGCTAGTACAGTTAAATTTATTTCAGCCGGGAAAGTAGGCCTTCTAGGCATGATTATTAATAATCAATCCGATTATGTTAGCGCTATTTCTCGTAAAAATGAAACAACTAAAGCAATTCTGACCACCGAAAAGGGTACGTTCACGATTAATTTGCTGCCCGAAGACGCGCCGCTGACGGTTGAGAATTTTGTTCATCTTGCAAAATCCGGTTATTTTAACGGCATTGCATTTCACCGAGTTGTGCCGAATTTTGTTATCCAGGGCGGTGACCCACGCGGTGACGGCAACGGCGGTCCGGGCTGGCAAATTCGCTGTGAAATAAACATGATTCCGTTTGACCGAGGCGCGGTCGGAATGGCTCTGTCCGGTAAAGACACGGGCGGCTCGCAATGGTTTGTGACGCATTCACCGCAGCCTCACTTGGACGGCGGTTACACAGTTTTTGGACGTGTGAACGAAGCTGAGATGAAAATCGTAGATAATATTGCACGCGGCGACAAAATCTTGAGCGTGAGAATTATTGAAAATGTTGCGCGCCAAGGCGCAAAGACACAAAGAAAGAAAAAATAATTGCAGATTCAAAATTACGCAAATCTGTCAGTTGAAAAAATCTCTGCTCTCGAAGATGAGTTGGCGGGACGCGAAAATCTGCTGCAAATTTTAAAGTGGAATAATTTGGTTGTTGATTCAATCGCGCAAGACGAATTTACGCGTGACGTTGTAATTCGCTGGCAAAACGAATTGTTCCTGGTTTTTGACGCAACTTGAGTTGGAGGCGTAACGGCGGTCGCCGTCTGGAATCATCAGCCAAACCCCAACGAGATTTTGCAGAGACGCTTGCAAACCGGCTGGCGACCAACGCCTTCGCGGTTGCAATCAGGCGATGAAATTTTGGGGAACGCAGCTTGCTTGGTTGACCGTTAGGAGCAAACAAAATGAAAGAAGCAGGGCTAATTCAAAATCTACAATCAATACGCCCGTTATCAAAGCGCGACGAACGACGCGAAGTTGAAATAGAAGAAAGTCTCGAACAGTTAAGCTATTGGCTGGATGATGCGATTCGGATTCCCGGTCTTGGTTGGCGATTCGGTTTAGACGCTCTGATCGGTTTTATTCCAGGTTTAGGTGACACAGCGACGACGATTGCTTCATTCTATATTCTAGCGGCGGGGGTTCGCTACCGCGTTCCAAAGATTACTATTTTGCGGATGGCTCTGAATATCGCAATTGACTACATCGTCGGAACGGTTCCATTTGTCGGTGATTTGTTTGACTTTGCATGGAAGTCGAACAAAATGAATATGAATTTGCTCCGGACGCGAGCCACTGTTTCCGCTGCCGAAGCCAAAAATGCAAAGGCGAGTGATTGGCTCTTCGTCGGTGGTATAATGGTGTTTTTACTGCTGATTTTCTTTGGTTCGCTCGTTATCAGCTTTTTGCTTTTGCAAACAGTTTGGCAAACTATTTCGCAGACAATTTATTAGGCTAAACTTTAGTAGGTTAAAAATATTTTTTTACCTGAAATTCTTTGCTTGGCTAGCTTGGTTTTGCTTTCAATTTTAAAACAATGGTAATCACTTTTTAGTCACCTTTAAAGTCGCCGAATATAATAATTGTGATGCTCAAATAACTCAAAAAACTATCATCTGATATTAATCGCCGCACTGCGTCCACACAAACTTTTTACCATCAAAATAAATTGCCATAGTACCGCCTTCAGAATTAACTGAACCAATAAGATCACTTTTCACACTTGAAGGAACGCAACTTTTTATTTTCACCGCAAAACCATCTTTCGCGTTAGCCGCCGCTTTTTCGATATTTTCATTTTGATAAACTGCATCTAATAATAAAAACTTTTGCCCGAAAGCATCGCTCCTCCGACTCACGTTTTCCAGCCCTTGCTCGTCTCCAAACACAACAAACAAACAGTACTGAGATTCTTTCGGCTCCAAAACCGACTTTTTCTTTTCAATTTCTCTGCAGTTTTGTTTCGGACGTGCCGGAACGAGACTACCTTTAATAATATTTTGAAAAGAAACATCAACTGATAAATAGCATAAATTTTCAACTGGATTGACAAGCTCGCCCGGCTCTCCGTACCGATCTTGTGCACCGACAACTACTACTGCATCCGAATAACCATCGCCGTTAAAATCGCCGATTAGGTGTGATGGTTCGTAAGATTTGATTAAAAAAAAGTCGTTACCTAACAAACCAGGCAACGCACTTATTAATTCATCAGTTGATAACTCTCGCGTAGATTTCTGTGTTTTCTCTGTAGGTCGAGCTAAATTGCCGGCTGATGTTTTAGTTGCCGTAGTTGTTTTTGCTGTAGTAACTGCGTTGCTTTTGTTACTTTGCGTTGAATTGTCTTCTGTTTGTTCTACTTGAGAAGAAACAGTATTGTTATTTGAACAGCTCACAAAAAACAACGGCAACAAAAGCATACCAAAGAGTAGTTGTACTCTCATAAAATTGTTACACCAGAAATTATATAGTGCGGAACAAGACACACTAATAAAACAGTTTTATTAGTGTGTCTTGAATTATTTAAAGCGAATGTGTAAATGGTCGTCATGCCCTTCCCAAGGTTTGGTCAGCCCTTCTTTAATCAACTGTTTGTCGTTAAAAAGAATAACTGTGTTTGGATAAGTTTCTTTAACGAGTTTTATAAACTCCCGCGTTTTTTCGCGGTCAAAATTTTGCGGATCGGCAACGGCATTAAGTGCGGTGAGTTTGCCATCTTTCCTAAACGGTCTAACATCAGCATCAATCCCTTTTCTGTGGCTTCCGTGTGGGTAAAGATAGCCGCCGCCTTTGCGACTCATATCGCCGATTTGAATTTTCAGTTCAGGATGTTTTTCGTTCCATTTAGCCGTGATTATTTGCAGTGCTTTAACCGTCTGAGCTGTTCCGTAATGATCGTTACCATCATTTTTGTAAGTTACATACCCTTTGCCGCTTGCAGGTAATAAGATATCAACTGCGCCACTATTAGGTTTATCAAAAATAACCTCATTGGCCTTTTGCGAAGTATTTTCTGTATTTGATTTATTTTCAGGTGTCGGTTTTTGAACAACTTCGGACTGCGTTTTCGGTGGTTCGTCAACGGTTAGCAGCTTCATATATTTAAGTGCCTTAACCATTGCGTCAATCCGACG
>JBDTZD010000031.1:0-2688 GCA_040005335.1 Pyrinomonadaceae bacterium
TCACGGTTGCGCCGCATTTCGGCTGGCAGACGCGCCGCGCAATCGCTCCAACATCAAGCGGTTTATCAGTTATTTCAAAAAAGTCTGAATTTGTAATTCGTAATTCAGCGTTTGTAATTTCTTTGCCGCTTCCGCCGCTGACGGGTGGAAATATTGCCAGCTCGTCGCCTTCTTTGATAGTTTCTTCGCCGGTTACATAGCTCTGATTAACTGCAAAGAGCAACGATTTCCCGAATTTTTCGCGGACCGTCGGAATACTTTGTAAGATGAATGTGAAAGCTTCCGCCGCGGAAATGTTTTCCGGCAACCCGAACATTTTCTCGTTTGTTCCGGCTAAATCTTTGGCGGCTCCAAAGAATAAAACTTTGACACTAATTGTTTGGGCAGTTGTCATGGCAAATCAATTTTCTTTTTGCTATGACCGTTGGTTTGAGCGATTTTGTGAACGTCGGCGCGGTCTTCAACCTGCGCGACGGCTTGCGAAAGTAGTTCATAAAGTCGTTTCAGACGCTCTCCTGTTGAGCGCATTTCGAGCAGTTGATACTTTAGCTTGATGTCAAAATCAATTGCTGCCGCCACGAAAAACGAAAGCTGTTCGGGTGTAATGTCCGGTAAATCGGGCAGCTGAACATTTTCTCCGGCCATCTCTCGAACCGCTTTTGCGACGCGTAAAAATAGATCTTTGACCGCTCGGGCGCGGGGTTCGAGTAGTTCTGCATCTTCCGGCTCGTCCTCGAAATACGAAACTTCGCCGACAAAATAAGGGTCGTCCGCGTCAACATAATTTTCGAGCCGGAAACGAACAATACCGACAGTTAAAACATTTGAACGTCCATCCTCTAAACTTTGCTCATCGCGCAACTCGGCGACACAGCCGACGGTTCCGACGGAGGGGCGATTTTCCTCTGATTCGCTCTGGTCGAAAAACGGAATTCCAAACAAATTGTTAGTAATTTGAACATCTTTTAGCATTTGCCGGTAGCGCGGCTCGAAAATATGCAGTGGCAGAGGCGTTCCCGGAAACAGTATTACGGGGAGCGGGAAAAGCGGTAATTGCTTGATGCCGCTTAGTTTATCTAAAAAATCAGTCATTTCAATTTTGGATTTTGGATGATGGATTTTGGATTAAAACCCAAAGTCCAAAACTAAACGGTTTTAGTAAAAATATAATCAAGAATTTTGTCTGGCGCGTCATCGTTTAAAGCCATGCGTTTGGCGCCGATAATCAGTTCAGCCATTTCCGGCGCGCGTTGTTGGTAGCGATTATCACGGATTACTAAATCTTCGATAGCCCGACGTTCGCGCGTTTCGCGCGTTGCATTATCGTCAATAATAACGCCGTATTCGATTGGCACGGTATTATTTTTGAGACGAACGTGAAGAGCGTTGATTGTTTCCTGAACTCGTTTCCGAATTTCGTCAAATTCGAGTAGGGAATTAGGGAATCCCAAATGCCCTTTGAGCGTGATTTCAACAATCGGTGACGGAGATTGCGATTCCGGGTCGTGCACCGTTACTTCTCCTGCTACAGTTTTTAAAACGCCCTCAGTTACTTCTCTGCCTTCGCTCAAACCGTCAACGTTAAAAATCACCCGCGAAAACGGGCGTTGATGGTAATCCTGCAAAAACTCTGCTTTAACGTTCTTTTCCGCATCAACTTCAACCAGATAGACGCCGCGTTCTTCTTTAAATTCATCAACTTTACAAGTTTCGAGCGAGCCGGGATTAAAAGCCCAGTTATCAATCTCGATTCGTTTGTGCGTATGTCCTAATCCAACGTAGTTTGTCACGGATTTGAGCGACCGCAAATTTGCCTGTGAGAGCGCGGCAATGTGACCGTGACGTCCGATTTCGTGACCTTCGACATCGGTATGAAGCATCAGAATATTAAACAAATCGGGATGCGAGTTTTGTTTAATTCCTTCAATAATCGGGGCTATCATCGCATTGAGAGAATGGCGATACCAGCGCGAGCCAAAAATTCTGGCGCCCTTAATGTCAACAAATGAGCCGCACTTTTCTTCATCATCCCACGCTTGATAAATTATCTGAAGATTGCCGCCCGCGTCGGTTTCGACTTTTGGCTCAAGCAGCTTTAACAAACCGCTGTTTCTGAGCGAGCGCAGCCAGCTGTAATCAGATTCACGATCCTGCGATTCATCGTGATTGCCTTCGATGGCGACGGCGGGAATACCATGTTTGTGTAGTTCAGCCAAACCCAAAAACGCTTGATCAAAGGCTTGCGGAGTGGGACTGCGTTTATCAAAAAAATCGCCGCAAATCAAAACAAAATCCACTTCGTTTTTGATCGCATGTTTGATTAGAACGTCAGCCCAGGCGCGCCCGAAATCTTTTGTCCGTTCGGCAAGCTGATACTGATTAAATCCTAAATGAATGTCTGAGACGTGCAAAAATTTCATCGTTTTATGAGAATATTATACGACAAACGAATCGCGAAAGTGTATTTTACCAGTGCCGAGCTAGGAAAGTCGCCGAATGAAAGACGCCTTTTCGTAACCAATTGACATGACAAAAGCCGCAAATCAGATACAGAATGAGCCGACCGGATTCGCAGCAACGACTTTGCAAAAGTCTGATGCCGAACTTCTAGCTGCGTGTCGGCGCGGTGATGAAGCAGCTTGGCAAAGTCTAGTTGAGCGGTTCGAGCGGTTGATTTCAGCGATTCCG
>JBDTZD010000286.1:0-8986 GCA_040005335.1 Pyrinomonadaceae bacterium
GTTTCTTTAGCCATTGGTTAATTCTCCTTCGGTTCTCCCGCGCCATCCCCGGCGCCCACGCCAAGTTGACTGCTTAATGCTTTTTGTTTGTCAACATCGGAAATAATGTCGTTGAGTAAACTTTCCAGTTTGTCATTGCCATCCATTTTTGAGCGCAAATCCGACAACCTGCGACGGGCTTCGACAAGCTTGCGGAGCGGTTCGACTTGTTGGACGACTTGATCAGGCTCGAAATCTTCGATGCTTTTAAACTTGAGATCAACTCCCATTTTGCTGCCATCGTTTTGCAATTTATTATCAACCGAAAAAGCCGCACGCGGCTTCATACCCGCTAAAACGTCGTTAAAATTGTCTGGATCAATCTCAACGAATTTGCGATTTTTTATAGCTGGAAGCGCTTCCTCCGGATTCCCGGAAAAATCTCCCATCACGCCCAGTACGAAAGGCAATTCTTTTAGTTGAATCGCACCTCCTACTTCCACATCGTAGGTGATTTGAACTCGCGGCGGACGCACGCGGTCAATTTTATGTTGTAAACTTTCTTTTGTCGGCATTTCTACTAACTCCTTTCAAATTTCTGTTTAAGTTTTAGTTTTGCAAAATTTAACTCTGCTGCTCGCTCGGCTGGTCGCTGACACCGAGCGTTTCGTTAAGCTGACTGAGCACGCCGGTATCTTTAATCACTTCCTGAAGCCAAGTTTCAAGCGGCATATTGCCCCAACGAACGGCTTTTTGAACGAGGTACGAAACCGGGCTGTGCGGCTCTGTGCTGCGAAAAAACGTGGCGACTTCAGACAATCTTTTCAAAGCATCCTGTCTGGTGCGAATCGCCCCACCCATCCCAGTTCCACTGCTGGTCGCTCCGTTGGTTGCGGCTGCGCCTTCTTCGCCCGTTTCGGTTGCTTCTTCGGGCGCGTTATCGCTCGGATCCGGTTCTTCAAGGCGTTTTTCTTCGACAAGTTTTTTTACAATTGTCCGAACGTCGTCGAGAGATTTTTTGATGGCGTTTAGACCGGGCGTTTGTTTGCCAAACTTTTCGTCAATCACAACGTCAAGCGCAGTAAACGCTTCCCAGCATTCATTTAGCAAAGCGAATTTCTCTTCGTAAAAAGGTCGCCGGGTCGCCGCTTTCGCGTTTCGCCAATCACTGGTAGTCGTGCGTTTTTCTTCTTGGGCTTGAAGACTTAGTGCCTTAGCTTTATCGCGTAGAGAGGACTCTAGCCCTTCAATATTATCGGGAATATCAAAACTGCGCGATTCTTCCCATTTGAAATAACTTAATTCCGCGCCGCTCGTCAAAGCAGTTTCTTTAAGTGCAAACGAAGCTTGCCGATCCATAAATTCGAGAGCGTTAGCGCGGGCTTCCAAATCGCCTTCGTCAATTTCAGGAAAGAAGGTTTCCCAAAAATTCTCGTGCAGACCGCACATTAATTTCAATCCATCGCGCATTCCGGCAAAACCATATTCTTTGACTAGAGCCTCGGTCAGCCACGCGCCGATTTGCAAATCCTTGCTCTGCATTTGTAAAGCTGCTGTCGAAAGTTTGACGACCTGCCGCCAATCGGCAACTTTTAACTCGTGCTGCCAAGTGCCCTGCGACAAATTATCGTCAGCGCGGCGGGCTTCGCGAATTTCATCGTAAACACCTGAATACTGCAAAAATTCGCCGGACGGATTTTCACCAGGAATCGGTTGAAGTAAACCTTCAAGATCAATAACAGGGGGAACTAAAGCAATTTCCATCTTTTCTTGTAAACAATAACCTTTAAGTCTGTGAAATTAGAAAACTATGATTGCGTCCCGTGCAACCATTGCAATATAAGCGGTTTTGAGTAAACCTATGTTCAATCCGCTGATTTCTCGTCGGTTGTTTGCTCCGGTTCAACGAATTCGGGACGATCAAAGTCGAGCGTTTCCGTTTCGGCAAGCGGTTGCGCCTGACCATCCAACCAGAAAAGCCTTGCTCCCGCGCCGACAAAAATATCTTCGGTAGCATCAGTCCAATCAGTAGCTTTTCCCAATCTTATTTCTTTGTCATCATGTTTAAATGAATTGACGTAGAGAGCGGGCAAATGAACCTCGCCGTTTGTTCCGTCAACTGATTCGACAGTAGCCTGCGTCCAACACAAATCCCGTAATGATTGGGGTTTGTCAATTTTAATTTTTTTTACGTTCTCGAGCGGTAGCCAAACGTATTCACCCTTTAGAAAAACTTCCAAAACGCTTGCCGTTAGATCGTTATAATCGCGGAAGTCTTGAAAATCGCGCGTCCCGTTAATTTTACCAGCGTTGGCGGGACGGTCATTTTCGCTCCTGTCTAGTTTCTCTCTTGCTTGGGCAGCGTTTCCGTTTCGGAGATCTCGAATAGCATCAAGTAATAGACCAACATAAGGCGGTTGGGCAGTTATAAATTGCGGCACGGCATCAGCTGTAAAAACTTTTTGACGGGCGCGTTCGGCGGCGATGCACTGGCGATAAATCTGTGTTCCAATCATCGCATTAACATCTTGTTGCCCCAAAACATCAAGCTGTTTTTCGGCACGTTCAAATTCCCCTGCAAAAATCAGCAGTTCAAACAGAAAAGTCCGTGCTGTCATGTCTGTCGGTTTTGATTTAACGTGACTTATCGCTAATTGGATTGCTCCGTCCAAATCATTCGCCGCCAGTAATGTTTTTGCTTCATTCATAAAGTAAGTAATTAATAGGTAATAGGTAATAGGTAATAGGTGAATAAAAACTTGTTACCTATTACCTATTACGGCTTCAGCATTTTCTCAGGCGCATGAAGCTGCCGGAAAATTGTTTTATCGAACAGATCGCCGCCCGTCGGTTTGACAGTTGCAATAATCTTTTTGACTCCAAGGGTGTAAGTCAAAACATATTCACCCGCTTGATTTTTGGTAGGCGACCCTGCATCAACCATTTTGAATAAGCCCCATTGTCCTTGAAAAGGTAGTGAGGTGTTAGACGCATTACTCGCTGAGTTAGCGCTTGTCGGCAACTTTTTCGTGTTCGCTGCGGAGTTGACGTTTGCCGCGCTTTGATTTGCGGATGTATTTGCCGCCGGGTTTGGAGTAGGAGCTGAAACTGGTTCTGCTGTTCCAGTAAATTGCAGGAACGCTCCTGTCTCGCCACCAGATTTGCCCGGAAACGTAAATTTTGCCGAACCAGTGCTGGTCGAATCCGTTTTCTGGTTGTCAATTGAAACTTCCACAACTGCTGCGTCTTTGACGGGAGCCAGCTTAAATTCATACTCGAAGTTTGCAGTCGCGCCAGTTCCAAAAAGCGCCTGCCGCAATTTAAACGCATTATTCAAATAAGCTACAAATTCAGGACTGAATTTAACTTCTGCCGTTTCCTTGACTTTAAACGCTCCATTAGATTCCTCGAAATATTTTTCGAGCCGGTCATTGTAAAACTTGGAAAGCGTTCCGTTTGCCGAATTGAGGTACGCCGTCAATTTTTGCAAATCAGCTTCGCCTGCATCAGGAGAGAAAGGATATCCCTTTTCAATTTCCTGCGCCTTCGGCAAAATTTGTTCTTTCCACGTTTTTTCAAGCTGGCTTTGTGCATCCGCTCCAAAAAACTCGCGCAAATTTTGCAACGGTTTTTTCAATAGTTCCGCGACTTCTTGGGTGGCGGAAGTTTTAAATGCTTCTGTTTTCGAGCCAATGTTAGATTCGGCTTTCCGCAGTCCGATTGTATCTTTGTCTGCAGCTAAATCTTTCGAAATCTGCTTGATTTTATCGGGCGACGCGCCTTCAATAGGTTCGACTAGGCGACGCAAATCAGCGCGATACTGCGAAACTGGTGCGGCATCCGGTTTATCTTCGTCGCCCATAAAAACGAAGAGCGGTTTAAATTCCTTTTCGACTTCCGAATTGCCGTCAGTTTGTGTCTTGGTTGCAGTTTGGAAGTAACTCAAAATCCAACCCCACCAATCTTTAGATTTTGGTTTAGCGGAAAAATTAGTGTTACGAGCAACTTCTTTCAATAAAATCTCCATCGGCGATTGAGTCGCTGAAAACGATTTTAAAGAATTGACAGCATCTTCTTTGCTGGTGACTTTTGACACGTTGACGCTGCGGACAAATTTCCGCCAAGCATCGGTATATTCTTGGAAATAACGACTTTGCAATTTGCGGATATCATCATTTGTTCCTAGCACGCTCATCGCCTGTTCGCCCATTACCCAATCATCTTTTGAGAGTTCAGTCGGCGCGAGGAGAATGGCTTTCTGCATTTCTCCGCGATAGGCTTCAATTGTAAAACTGCCGGGAACTTTAGCCGTGCCTTCCAAAACGCCTGCACTTTGTCCGGCTAAAACTGATTCAACGCTGACTGGATCAATTTTTTGGTCAATTTCGGTTGTCACGCGTTTATAATAACGAAAAATTGGTGGATATGCGGTTAATCGTTTTCTGACCGCGTCAACCAGATTTTTGTTGAGTTGAATGCTCGGAAACTCTTCGCGATCAACCTGTCCGGCATAAAAAGCAAGTTGTTGCTGGGATAGACTTTCGAGTTCACCAGGAGATGATTTTTTCCAGTAATCTTCAAGCTGTGAACCAAGAAAAATTGGTTCGGCTTTGTTTTTATATTCGCCTGACAACATCAAATAAGCCTTGAGCAAATCGTAGTTTTTACCCAATTCCTTTTCCTGGTCATCACTCAAATTCGCCGAATTGAGCACCGCTTGATTCGCTGCGAATTTTTGTAAATCATCTTCGATGTTTTTGACAACGGGTTTTTTATAACGCTGCTCAACCGAAGCAAAGTAAATCGGTAACAAACGTTCGTGAAAAACGCGCCCGCCCGAATAAAGTCCAAAACGCATCCAAATGGGCGCGCCGTCACGCTCGTATTTGTCAATTTTGGCAAGCGTTTCGCGCAAATCATTAACTGCCTCAACCTCTTCTCGAGCTGCGTTCGCACTTTTTGAAAGCGGGTTCAGCCCTTTATCGGCTTGCGTAATTTCCAAAACGCGCTTACCGTGTTCGATTGATTCAGCTAGCAGACTTCGGTTTGCCAAAAGGGAAACAACCGACAGCCCAAGCAAAATTGCTAAAAGTCCGGCGCCGAAAACCAGCATCAACCAGCCTAAAATAGGTGGACGTTTTTTTTGGGCTTGAAAGGTAGCGACCAAATCTTTGTCGCGAAGCAGAATATCGCGGAAAAATCGTTCGGAAAAATATGTTGTACCGACCGATTGTACGAGCGGAGCATTCTCTGCTGTTGCGCCCCTTTGCTGCAAAACTTGCGGCAGCGATGCCGTAAAATAAAAACCGCGGAAAAGAGGGCTTTCGCTAAACGGGTTCGGGCGGAAAAGAGTCGCCACAAAATGACCTAATTTTCGACGCGATGAATTAAAATGCGACGGAAAGTTGAAAATCCGCAACTGTCTCAGCGGCGGAAACGGCGCGGAAAGCCTAACCAAGCGGCGTTTCATCAAACTCTGCTGGAGAGCATCAAACTCTGCGTCAAAAAGTGTGTGAGCGGTCGCCGCTTTTTCAAGCGGAAAAGTCGCTCCCAAAATCGCGTTTTTACCTTCCTCTTGCGAAGCCGAAAATGAATCGCGAAAGCCTTCAATGGCATCCGAATGAGTAAAAATCAGATAAACCGGAAATCGCACTTTGGCCCGGGTCAGAGCTTCATCAAGCCGATTTCGCAAAATTTTGGCTTGCTGTTCAATTTCTGCTTCAGAAGCGGCAAGCAGTTTTTCGGCATTGGCAACCAGTACAAAGCCGTCAATCGGGCGAATAGAGCGATTTTTCTTGAGCGTTTCGAGCAGTGCCGACCATTCATCGGCATCCGGCTCAGTCTCGGTTTGATACCGTCCGGCAGTGTCCAATATGACTGCGTCGCTTGCCACCCTCCAATCAATATCGCGTGTTGGACGAACTTGCGTTTGTTCGGATTGACGTTGGTTGGGAAGCGTTTGGAAATTTAAGCCCGAAGACAGCACGAGCGAAGTTTTGCCGCTTTTGGGCGCGCCGGCAAAAACAAAAAACGGTAGCGAATATACTGCTTCTGAGCCTTTTGTTCCAGCCAGATTTGAGGTTTTCAAAAACTGAATTGCCGTATCAGCATTTTGATTTAGTTCGGCGTATTTACCGTTTGGCGAGCTGATTTTGGTTGGCTGAGGCTGTCCGTCATCAGCGGCTTTAGCTTCTATGGGTTCTTCCGCCTTCGCCTTCTCAACCTTTTTTGTCCGCGTCGCAAAATATCCAATTACCAACGCAAACGGCAGCGTCAATAAGATAACGGCGATGATAACAATTTGGTATGACAGTCTAAGTCCGAATTGTCGTCCACCGACGAACACGATAATGCTGACGAGACCATAGAAAGAAACCAATCCGCCTAAACCGAGAGCATTTTTGAGTTGAGCAGTCTGCCAAGACATCAGTATTGGTGAATGATAAATAGTAAGTGATAAGTGATGATTAAGAATTGCTTTATCAGCAATTCACAATTCACAATTCACAATTTATCATTAAAATTCTAGTTTTTTGAGCGCATCAAACACGCCGTTGCGAGCGATGAACAATAATGAAAAATAAATAACAATTGACAAAATCAGACCGAGCCCCGCAATAACTTTTGCCCAAGTTGGCAAAAATGGATGTTTTTTCGGTGGCTCGGGCTGGTCTTGGACAAAAGCGTGCGGTGCGAGGTCAATATGTTTAAGACGTCCGGCTAGTTGCAAGGCTTCAGCCGTTCGGCGAATCGTATTTTCAAGTTCATCGGCACCGTAAATTGCATACTTGCCTTTGAATCCGAGCAGCAGACACACATAGTAAACTTCGACGGCATCAGCGGCTGCATCTATCTGTTTGAGCATTGCTTCAAGCCGATCAAAAAACTTATTCCCCGCCAAATGTTCGCCGAAATATTCAAGCTGGAGGGGGTATTTTTCCCACTCTTCGCGTAAAGGAAATTTGTTAGTCAAAACGATTTCGTCAACAAAGGCTGCAAGCGCAAATTTTGCTAGTCTGGTTACTTTTTCGTGGTAGCCAAAACGGGCAGCGCGTTCTTCAAATTTTTGCAGCATCGCGGCTATTTGCGGACGCAGTTCGGTCGAAGGAGTAATAAATCCGGCTTTGATTCGCAAAATTAAATCAAACGCGGGCGCGGCAAGCGAAACCAAATCGGTCGCAGATTGGGTCCGACGATTGGAGGTCTGAGTTCTATCGACAACACTACTCATGTTTTTTGGCTCAAAAAATTGGAGACGAAACCGACACGCGAAATTTGCTGACGCAAATCTTACTCTGGTTTTGCCTCCAAATCAATTTGCTCTGTGAAAATTATCGCAGAGCTTATCAAAAGCACAGAACTTTCGCCACTAATTTTCAGGGAACAAAAGCCGCAGGAACCGGAATATCGGTTGAAATTCCCCATTGAGTCGAACTAAAGCCAGTGGTTGAGTTGAGAGAATACCAATATCCCGTGTTTGGACGATAGATTGCTACATCGGTTTTTCCATCGCCATCATAATCAGCCGGAACGGGTTTGTCGGTTGAAATTCCCCATTGAGTCGAACTAAAACCAGTGGTGGAATTGAGAAAATACCAGGTTCCGGTATTCGGACGATAGATTGCTACATCAGCTTTTCCGTCGCCGTCATAATCAGCCGGAACCGGAATATCGGTTGAAATTCCCCACTGTGTCGCGCTAAAACCTGTGGTTGAGTTGAGAAAATACCAGGTTCCGCTTGAAGGACGATAAACCGCTACGTCGGTTTTACCATCGCCGTCGTAATCTGCCGGAACGATTTTGTCAGCTCCAAAACCCCACTGCTCCGCCCTAAAACCAGTGGTTGAATTAAGCAAATACCAAGTTCCGCTTGATGGGCGATAAATCGAAACGTCTGCTTTCCCGTCACCATCAAAATCAAACAATGTTTTTCTAAAAGTCGCTGAGGCGGCTTGGTTAACGGTAAACGTTTGTCCGGCAACCGTGATTGTCCCAGAGCGCACCGCGCCTGTATTGGCTGCAACCGTAAAGCTAACCGTGCCGTTTCCCGTTCCGCTCGCGCCGGAATTGATAGTGATAAATGAATTATTGCTCACCGCCGTATAAGCGCACCCGGCTTGTGTCGTGACACTAATCAAATTGCCTGTGCCGCCGCTAGCGCCGATGTTTAGACTCGTCGGCGCGATGGAATACGCGCAAGTATCGTCGTTGATAATTGTTCCAGTGCCGATTCCGCCGAAAATTGTCCCGCTGACCGCGCCCGATAAATTAACCGTAAAAGTTTCGTTCGGTTCGACCGTCGTGTCCCCGCTCACGAAAACCGTGATCGTTTTGCTGATTTCACCTGGTGCGAAAGTTACCGTTCCCGAAGCCGTTTGATAATCCGACGGCGCAGTTGCCGTGCCGTCGGCAGTCGCGTAATTGACCGTGACATTTTGCGTCGTCGCCGTTGATAAACTAACCGTAAAATTAAATGCCGTCATGCCGCTGTTGCCTTCATTGAGAGAGACGTTGCCGATTGATATATTCGGGACAATCGGGGCGACCGGATCGTTTTGCAGTCGCACGATTCTTTGACGGGCGAAACAACTAACCGTTTGAAATCTGCCGACGACCAGAATTTTGCCGTCATTTTGGCGGGCAACGGCAAGCGGCGTATTGTCGGGACCCTGATTAGTGCAGGACGCGGTAACGGGATAAAAAGCATCGCGCGAGCCATCCGTATTAAAACGCGCAATGGTGCAGCCCGCACCGAACGGCGCAGTGCAGTAATTGCCGACGGCGATGACTTTGCCGCTCGGTTCGAGCAGCAGATCATAAATTTCTCCGCCGAGTGAAACAGCCGAATTAAAAGACGTATCGCGTGAACCGTCGAGATTAACCCGCGTTAGCGAATTGCGTGAGCCGGTGTTGCCGGAACTGCTTCCGCCGATCAGAATTTTGCCGTCCGGCTGCCGAATAACCGACTGAACGATGTCGAGCGAATCGCCCGCGACGCTGAAACTCG
>JBDTZD010000324.1:0-2681 GCA_040005335.1 Pyrinomonadaceae bacterium
CCTATCAGGAGTGGAAGCGCATCGGTATAAGTGCTTTTGAGTTTTTCGAGTTCGCGGTATTCCAAAACTAAGCGCGGCAGCTCATAAGTTTCGGCGAGTTCGGTTAAAACGTCTTTGCTCGTTGAAATTTGTCCAGTCGCCGTCTTTTTACCTTTGCCGATATTTAGCTCCTGCAAAACTTCGCCGACTTGTTTGGGCGAGCCGATTTTAAATTCGCGCCCGGCAAGCACGTAGATTTTAGTTGTTAATTTAGCGGCTTCCGCTCCAAAAGTCGTCGAGAGTCCCTGCAAAACTTCCGAGTTAACGTGCAAACCGTTTGCTTCGATTTTGGCGAGGAGCGGCGCAAGCGGCAATTCCATCGTTTCATAAACAATTTCTAGACCGTTTTCTTTGATCCGCGAATGCAAAACTGGCGCGACGCGTGCAGTAAAATCGGCTGCTTCGGCAACGCGCCAAGCTTGAGCCGCAAGCTTTGCTGAATCGTCTTCTGCCGTTAGAAGGTTTGAGGAGTCTTGATTTTCCGCATCATCTCCTCTGACGTTAGCGGCGAATTGATTTGTCCAAGATTCGGGAATTTCAAGGGCGGCTTCAGCTCCGACGGCTTCGCGGGCGAGACTGTTGAGTTCGTAACGTGAGCGCGTTGGGTCGAGCAAATACGCAGCAAGTAGCGTGTCCTCGGTGGCGCCTTCCAGTTCGATATTTTCCCTGCTCAAAATCGCAGTCGCACGTTTCAAATCATGAACAAACTTTTGCAAAAAACCGTTGGAAAGCGTATCGCGCAGCGGAGATAAAGCGGCTTCGCGTCCAGTTTCAAAGTTTTTTAAATCAATCAAATTAGCAATTCCCGCGGCGGTTGCAATCGCCAGAAATTTTGGCGCTGTTTCGTTGTACGAGTTGAATTGTTCGCCGGCTCCGGTTTCAGACGCGCCGTCCATTGCGAGCCCGAAATAATCTGTTTCCCAGAGTTTACGAACAAGCGAATCGAGTTCGGCGCGGGTGCGAATAATTTTATAATTTTGTCGCACGTCTGACACCCCGGCGAAAACATCACCCGCATTAGCTGCATCTGCAAATTCACGTGTCAAAGACTGAAACTCTAATTCTCTAAAAAGCTGGTAAGCTGCGGCGCGATTCGGCGTTTGCAGCTTTAATTGCTCTAAATCAAGCTGGACGGGCGCGTCAGTTTTAATTGTCGCGAGTTCGAGAGATTGCCTGATTAATTCAACATTGTTCGTCAAAGATTCACGGTAAGTTTTGTGTTTGACTTCTGCCGCATGAGCTAGCGCGTTTTCAATTGAACCGTACTGCTGAATGATTGAGACCGCGCCTTTTTCGCCGATTCCGGGAGCGCCCGGAATATTGTCAACCGAATCGCCCATCAATCCGAGCAAATCAATAATCTGTGTTGGTTCGACTCCGAATTTTTTACGCACCCAATCTTCATCGCACCATTCGACGGGCGGAACGGGAACCTTTCGTTTAACGACTTGCGAATTGTGCCGCATACAAATTACGTTCGGGTCGCGAACGAGCTGGCACATATCTTTGTCATTTGAGACGATGACTGCTTGCAAGCCTTTCTCGGCAATTTGAACGGCGAGTGTTCCGATCACATCGTCTGCTTCGTAACCTGAGGATTGAAGAATCGGAATATTGAAAACTTCGCAAACGCGAATAATAAAAGGAATTTGAATTGATAAATCGTCGGGCATTTCGGCGCGATTCGCTTTGTAATCAGCTGACAACTCGTGCCGAAAAGTCTTTTCCGCACTCTCAAAAACGGCGGTCACGTAATGCGGCTTTTCATCTAGTAGTTTTCGTAAAATATTTGTGAACACGAAAACAGCCTGCGTCGGCATTCCCGTGCTGCTTCGCAAAGTATCGGTGCGATTGCCCATCGGGGCAAAAAACGCCCTGAAGATATGCGACATCGCATCAATCAAAAAAACTCGCTCAAGCGGTGGTTGGGTTGGGTTCTCGTTTGCCATCGTGTCTTGCATGATAAGGAAAGCGCGACGCAGAAACAAGAGCAAAAAAATGTGTGATAAAATTTAGCCAACGCATGTAATGGTTAACGAAATAAAAAAGATTTCAAAATGGCGGCGCATTGTTTGGCTGGCAGGCTTGGGTTTGCTGGTTTTAACTTTCTTGACGTTCCTGATTTTGCTGCAGTCATCACAGATTTGGAAACTGTTCCAGGTTGATACCGCGAGTGACACGCTGACGCTCTATGCGCTGACTTCGCTCAACTTTTTTGCGCTGATCATTTTCGCATTTATCTTTTTGCGGAGCGTTGTCAAACTCGTCCGCGAGCGTAAATCTTTAAAACTCGGTGCCAAGCTCAAAACCCGACTGCTCGTTTATTTCGTTGCCGTTAGTCTACTGCCGATTGCGGCAATGGCAACATTCTCTTATCTTTTTTTAAACCGCGCTCTCGAAAAATGGTTTAGCCGTCTGCCTGAAAATGTAATTGCCGAAGCCCGCGACATCCAGCGGCGTTCGATTGACGAGCAGTTGGCAAAGTTCAACGAGAAAGCTCAGCTTTTAAGCTTTCTGGTGCAAGCTCAGCCAACCGTTGACGAACAAAATTTGCGAGACGCGCTTGAAAAAGGAAATTTGTCCGCTCTCGAAATAGCTGCCCCAAACGGCGTCGTTCTCGCCCGGCTCGAACGCGACGAACT
>JBDTZD010000164.1:0-8961 GCA_040005335.1 Pyrinomonadaceae bacterium
CATCCGTTTCTCACAGTTCTTCTCGCTGAATAATTCCGCAAACTATTTTCCCGACCGATTCATTAAGGTTTTTAACTTAAAACAAAACAAATAAAGACGTCTTTCGTGAACACAGTCGTCAACAGAATAAATCTATTTTCGTGAATATCAATGATTTGTGCTTTAGCCTTCTTCGCTCAACGCACAAGCGGGAAATAATGTAATCTGGGACAAGCCCGGCATCATAAAAGAGCGTGTTTCCGCCTTCGCTCCAATGATTTGTTCGGCTTTGGTTTATAAATCAGCTGCCTTCGTCTTATTTATACTGTTTTGCGCCGTTCCTCTTTCCCGATAAGTTCAGTTCTTCAATATCTTGCGATGCGTTAGCTAAAATTTGAGTCCGTCCGCATTTTGCAACCTCTAATTCGCCACTCTCTAAGTTCGCATAAACCAAATAGCTCTCTCCAACCTTGAAGTTGTAGGCGCAACTGTCCAGAAAACCTAACCGTTCGCCGCTCTCAGTAAATGCAATATAATTACTTGACGTGAAAAAGATTTCGGTTTGGTCTTTGCCTTTCCAAAGTTGTTTGACCTCAAACTTCAAATGTTTAGTGTTCTGTTCAGTAACAGTCCCGGAAAACACAACGGATGAATAACGAAACGATTTCCTTATAGCGCTTTTTAACTTTTTGGGAGTATTTGTTTCTTCGGGGTCATTTCGACACCAACACGCATTCGCCTTTGTTGGCATGGCAACAAGCACTGCGAAAAAAATTAAAATGATTGAAAAGATATTCTTCATAAACCGAAACCATTATAAACAAGGGAAGAAGCCGAACGATTAAATTGAGCGAGGCGGGAAATTACACCGATTGACGTAACTTCCCGCGATGAATGTGCGTGATTCCGCCTTCGCTCCAATGATTTGTTGGACATTGGTTTCGGTATAACTCGCTGATTTTACGAATTGCTCATACTAAAGCCAACGATTCTACCGTGCCATTTGCCTTTTGCTTTTCTGTAAGAAAAACGTCGTCCAGAAGACGAAACATCACGATACTTACTCGTAAAGTAAACTAGAATCGAGGAACCCTTCTTTTCAAATCTACTAAAGTAAGAATAATCTCCGCAACCAAGCACTTCTCCAATTTTATCAGGTGCGGAGAGTGTCAGTTTTACATTGTCCACGTCTGGAAATTGTTTAAGCACTGATTTAGGAATGTTTTCTGTTGAAAGGCAAATTGTTTTTGCAACACTCCCTTGAAACTCTTTGGACAATATGGATTTGATAATTTGAAATTTGTCACCGTCAGAGATTTTGGGAACATTTTGAGACTTCGCAAGATCGCCGCCGACAATGAGAATCAAAAACAGCATTAAAAGATTTACAAGCCTCATAAATTAGCAATTATCCAGAGCAAGCGAATATATCCAACGCCATCGCGATTGAGCCGCGTGCTGCAGACTCCCGTTTGTTAGACGCTGCTTGTTGCACGCCGCTCCAATCGCTGGTTCGAGCCTTACCGACCGTTAGAACGTAGGACGGCGCTCGTATTGTGGTGGTTGAGGTGCACTAGCCTCTCTCATCGGGCGGCGATGCGCCGTCCGGTTTTGACGCTCAATCGCGATGGCGTTCGAGCCATTCACGTTTGGCGACGGTACGAGCCTGTGCGGTGGGCTCGAACTATTATTCGACCGCTGTTTAGCGACTTGATTGTCATAAACACCGCTATCTTGCGGCATAATCCAAATATCCTTACAAAATACCGTATAGGAATACTGTAGGTGGCAAATCAAGTTGCATAATAAGCTTATTTGAGTGTTATGCAACTTAGCGTTTAATACAACGCAAAATCAGCGTGTTATGCTAACTCAATTGTCACAGCGGCGTTTTGAGGATACGGTTTTTCTTGTGAAAGCAATGCTCTCCCAAAACAGCAGCATTAACCACCAACACGCATTTAGAATATTAACCTAATTCGTAAAGAGGCAGTAATTGCTCGAATCATCAGCTGCGATTTTATAAAAATGGAAACAGAGAGAGATGAGCCAAGATCACAATTTACGATTTACTATTCCAGATTCACTTCTCCAAAACCTGCCCGACGCCGCAGGAGCAAGGCGGTTTTTCGCGCAGCTTGCCGAAAAGTATCCTGCAGAAGCGACCAAAATTCTGCGCTCCGGTAATCAGGGATTGCTGTCAGATGTTCTGGCGGTGGCGGCGTGGAGTCCTTTTTTGGCGATCACGATGTTGCAGCACAAAGATTATCTTGCCTGGCTGGGACGCAAACGCGCTGAGAGCCAAGTCCGCTCAACCGAAGATTTGCTTGAATCCCTGGCGCGATTTTCTTTGACAAATTCGCAGCTTGACGCTCACGTTTTGCTTTCACGTTTCCGGCGGCGCGAACTACTCAGAATTTATCTGCGCGATATTCGCCGGCTCGCGACAATTGCCGAAATTACCGCCGAGCTGTCAAATCTGGCTGACGCAATTCTTGAATTTGCCTTAAAAATTGCCCTCAATGAATTGGAAAACCGGTGGGGCGCGCCGCTCGAAATGGACGAGCGCGGCAGAGCGGGAGCCGCCCAATTTTGCATTGTCGCGCTCGGCAAACTCGGCTCAAAAGAATTAAATTACGCTTCCGATATTGATTTGCTTTTTATTTATTCAAACGATGGCGCGACATCTGGAATGGGGATGCGCGACACCGCCAAAGTCATTACGAACAAAGAGTTTTTTATTAAATTAGGCGAACTCGTTTCAAAAATCGTCGGGCAAGCGGCGGGCGAAGGCGCGGCTTATCGAGTAGATTTGCGGCTCAGACCACACGGGCGCGTCGGCGCATTGGCGATTTCTGTCAAAGAGGCGGTTAATTATTATCAGGCGACGGCGCGGGATTGGGAGCGGCAAGTTTTGCTGCGCGCCCGCGCGGCAGCCGGGGACGCCAAGGTTTTCAAGAGCTTTTACGCCCCAATAGAAAAGAACATTTATCAATCAGAGATTTCGGTTGCCGACGCGCTCGAAAGCGTACGGCTGTCAAAACACAAAATCAATCAGGAACACGATTCCGAAATTGGTTTTAACGTCAAATTGGGGCGCGGCGGAATTCGCGAAATTGAGTTTATTGCGCAGGCTTTGCAGCTCGCCTATGGCGGCAGAGACGAATGGCTGCGCGCTTCGCATACTTTAATTGTCTTAAGTCGTCTTGCCGACCGCGCGCATCTTCAGGAGAGCGAATTGACCCGGCTGTCGGACGCTTACGCGTTCCTCAGATGTCTCGAACACCGCTTGCAAATGGAGCAGGGGTTGCAAACTCATGCTGTTCCCGAAGACGCGGAAAAGCGGTTGCTAGTGGCAAAACGAATGAATTTTGCCGAGTTAGGCGATTTTAACGCCGCGCTGCAATTTCACACTACCAGCGTTAAGACTATTTTTGAGCGAGTTTTTGGAGCAGCAACAAAAGAGATAAAAGCCCAAGTTAGGGATATTAAAACAATCAAAACAATAGGAGATGCCCATGAACCGAATTTAACTTTCAAATCTTCGCCGAATTTAGGTGTTGCGGCGTCAAAAAACGTCGAACAAATTCTGTCATCGCTTGAAAAATCGTCAAATACCGCTGATTTAAGCCGGGAAAAACTCGCAGCGGTCAATCGTTTTTGCGAAGTTTCGCCGCATTTTAAGGGGATTTTGGCGGCTAATCCCAAACTAATTGCCGCCGTGCCGTGCGAAAATGACCAGATAAAAACTCAAAGTTATTCTGAAATTTTACAAACAGCAGTTCGCAATGCTGCTGACTTGCACGAGGAATTAGCTGTTTTAAGAACTCTCTGGACAAAGTTTTACCTGGAAATTGCGGCTTTCGACGCTTTTGAAAAAATTGAGATGCGCGAATCAAATCGAATGCAAACCGCGCTCGCCGAAGCGAGTTTGCAAGCGGCGCTTTTGATTGTCACAAAAGAACTGACGAGAAAATACGGCGAATTACAAATTCCGAATGAGCAATTAACCCTCGCCGTTCTCGGGTTAGGGCGGCTTGCCGGACGCGGCATGGATTACGGCTCAGACCTCGATCTAGTATTGATTTACGATGGCGCTCAAAAATCACCGGTTTTCGATTTAACAAACGCCGAGTTTTACAGCCGGGCGGTAGAAATTTTAGTCACTGCTCTCTCGAGCCTGACCCGCGAAGGTTATCTTTATCGAGTTGATTTGCGCCTTAGACCGGACGGCAAAAACGGGGCGACGTCGGGGAGCAAAACCGCTTTTCTAGATTATCTCGAAACTCGCTCGGCAATTTGGGAGTGGCTTGCATATCTCAAACTCCGCGCAGTCGGTCTTGATGATTTTGCCGTTGACGCCGAAACCACAGCCCGAAAGATTGTTCATCAAAAAGCTCGTCAAATTGAAGTCGAGCAGCTGAAATTTGAAACAAAAAGAATCCGTGATTTGCTCGAACAGCAAAAAGCGAAGGGTTTACGACGCGGCGAAATTGATATTAAACACGGCGCCGGAGGGTTGCTCGATGTTTATTTTGCCGTGCGTTTTCTGCAATTGCGCGACCGGGTTTTTGACGCTGAAGAAAATCGCACGACGAGCTTTACGCTCCAAAAACTTAGTGCGGCGAATTCGATTGATCAAGAAAATTTTGAAATTTTAAGCGCGGGTTATGAATTCTTGCGAAAACTAGATCACGCGCTCCGCCTTGTCTCAGGGCGTTCAACGCGCTTGCCAAACGCAGGTAATCCGCTCCTCGCCCAAATTGCGAATCGTTTAAAATACGACTCCGCCACCGAATTGTTTGCCGAACTCGCGCTGCAGACCGCCAATATTCGTTCTGCTTACGAAAAACTGCTGAGCTAAAATTCAGGTATCTAGGATGGTTTTGCCATCAATTTACGAGAGATCGCAGTGAAGTCAGAACCGCCTTTGGTCGGCGGGCGGTTGTTGTTTCATAACCTCAACCGCCCGCCGACCAAAGGCGGTTCTGACCCGTTCATACAGATTTGATTCGCTCGAAAGGTCAGCAATCGAATTGTGACAGTTGAAAAAGTGTCACAACACCTGCCGCAAATAACTTTCAAATCGCTTAATCTCAGAGTTTAGAGAGAAAAGGGTATTAAAATAAGGTATTGAAATGAAAAATAAAGCCTGGATCATATTTGTTTTAAGTTTGCTGCTCTTGGTGTGGACATTGACGCCGGCAAACGCGCAGGAAGTTTTGACTAACGCGCAAATTCTGGAAATGAGCAGAGCCGGATTGAGCAAGCAGATAATATTAACGAAAATCCGTTTATCGGCAGGAAATTATGACGTGACGGCAAACGCACTAATTGAACTCAAGAAAGCCGGAGTCGAGGATGAAATCGTAACGGCGATGTTTGAGGTTTTTAACAAAACCGACAAGCAAAATTTGAACATCGTCGAGCAGACAACGCCGAAACCAATTATCAAACCGGACGCCAGCAAAACTGCCGCCCAATTGCTCCGCGAAGCTCACACCGTCTTTTTCGTCAAACATTCGCTCTACCCATCGCTCGAAGATTTGGAGAGTTCGGTTTTAAAGCGTTCGGGCTGGCACAAATTTAACCTTGCGGTTACTCGCAACCGCGACGAAGCCGATTTAATCGTTGAAATCAACCACGAATTTTTGACGCATTACGCATTTCGCGTGATTGATCAAAAAACCGGCAAAGTCTTAACTGCCAGCGGCGTGACCAGTGTTGGCGGCGCACTCGCCGGAAACATTGCCGACAAACTCATCAAACGCTTTAACGAAGTGTTGTGACGCTTCGCGCACGAAACGACCAGTTGAGTCACACCACTCTTAAGAATAAATATGTTAAAAGTCAAACATTTAATTATTGTCTTTTTCTTTATCACCATTTTCGGTGGCGGAGTTGCTTTAAAAATTCAGGCTCAAAAAGCCACAGACCAGACTGATTCGTTAAAGCCTTACGCCACTTGTAGCTTTGAAGACGGGTTGACCCTGAAAAGAGCGCGAAGAATTCATGGCGTTAAAAATCGTGCGGTTGAAACGGCTGACGGATACAAGGAAGTTTCCCGAACAAATAGCTACGAAGTTCTTGTTAGTTATCCAAAAACCGATGTATTTGCAAGCATTCGTCCTGAACAGTCCGAACCGGATTCTTACGAGCAGGATAAAAAGAACGCTGTTGAAAGTTTAAAATATATAACTTCAACGAGCCGCGAAAATGAATCAGATGAGCCAATCAAAGCAACGTATAACAGTTTCAAGAGTTATGGTTCGAGTCGTAATACAGTTGAGAGATACAACACAGTTAGCATTTACATTCTTTTTAATGATACGGACAAAACGATAACGACAATCTACTTTTTCAACGCCAAGCCAAAAAAGCGAAAGTTTCAGACGATTGAAGAATGGCGCGAATTGAGAGATAAATTTTTGAACAGCTATACTCGTTGCATTAACACAAATTCAAATCGTTGAGTGGTGAAAACAATGGGCGGCATAACGATTGAATTGAGCGAGGCAGGAAACGACATAGCTAAAAAGCAAGCCTCGCGCGATGAAGATAGCTAAAGCCGCCTTAGCTTCAATGATTTGTTGTGCTGCGCTTCATTAATAATGCTACTTCATGTTGACAAAATACTTTTCAACATAGAATTTCTCAATTAAATAACGACTTTGCCATTGCCGATTTGCTCTGTCGAGTAGCAAGCCTTCAGCCGCGCCGAACGGATAAAATACAAGTCTTTCTGATATTTCAAGTTGAAGTGTCGGTAGGCTTGCCATAATTTGCTTGTTTAAAGTTGTATCGGCAACTTCTCTCAGCGGCATATAATCTTTCAGGGCTAGAAACTCTTTGCTCGGTTTGTATTTTCGCGCCGCTAGATCGGCGATTCGCCATTCCGTGTAGCGGGCAATGCCTTCCTTCCAGATTTGAAATGAGAAATATTTGTAATCGTCTGGACTAAGCATTTGTTGAAACGCTTGTCGCGCTTTGAGATATTTGGTAAGTTTCGCTAAAAATTCGGATTTACTTTTGGTTTGTAAAGTTTCTGCAAGCAACTTGCTCAAAGCAGAAAAATGCTCATTGACTTGCGCGTCTTTGTAAGGAAACGCAAAGTTCAGTTGCCACATTCCAGTCTGGTCGCCGCCTGATAAATTTAATGCGTCAACTTCTTTATAATAATTCGGCTGAGAATCCTGGAACTGATGAAAATGCTCGTGGAGAACCGTTACAACCCAAGGCGTAGAAGTTTTCTTAAAGGTATTTTCGGCTTGACCAATAACAATGGTTGAAACTCCTCCAACTGCGGGAAAGGTGGCGAGGAAATTGATTTGCTGAGTTCGCTTGCGAAAGTAAACGTCGCTTTTCAACATAGAATCATAGCCGATGAACGTGAAGTCTTTTGACGGTTTCGGATGCCGAATCAGAAACTCGTTTTCGGGAGTTACGAGCAAGACCGCAAAAGGTGCTTTGTCCCAATTCTTCCAAACTTTACTTCCCAGAGTTTCGCCAATTCTAAAGGCTTCCACCAGACGAATGCGGTCAATTTCGGGAATAGTCGGCTTGCTCTCCTGCGAGAAGATGTTGGAAGTAATGAAAAGCAAAAGTAAAACGAGCGCGAGTTTAATGTTCATATTCTTCAAAAGCAGCCAATAGCGAAGCCGCCCAACAAATTTTTAGACGTGAGGCAGGCGGGACGACGAGCTTTCATGATGCGAGACTTGTTGCTCTCGGCGCAGTGTCCCGCCTGCGTCAAATCCATCGCTAGCAAACGATAACAATCAGAGTTTTTTCTTCTTATCCGCAAGAGCCTAGTATTTTAATTTTTTTTGCAAAGGTTGACAACTTTGGCTTACACTAAGGGCGTCTTAGTGGTTTCCGCAAAACAAATTTGCTGTTCAACGTTTAAAATAAATCAAACTCTCCTGAGCTGACAAGCGCCGTTTTCGGCTCTCAACGGCTGAAGCGATTAAAATTAGAGGAAAAACTTAAGTATGAAATTCAACAAATTGATGGGCTTTCTGATGATTGCCCTATTCTGTTTGACCGCAGTTTTCGCCGTCAATGCCCAAGATACAATGACGAATACTGAAGTCGTCAAAATGGCAAAAGCCGGATTTGGTGCCCCAGTTATCATTGCCAAAGTCAAATCCATGCCCGGCAAATATGATCTGTCGCTCGATTCGATGATAGAAATGAAAAAGCAAGGCGTCAGCGATGAAATTGTTGCTGCGATGCTCGAAGCCAACAACCGCGCCAAAAGCGGCGCGACAGTTATGAACACCGCTGCTGGAACCGACGGCAGCATGGCAACTGATCCGAATGATCCGTCGGCGCCGCATGGTTTCGGGATTTATTTGCTCGAAGAAAAAGAGGGAGCAAAACAAATGAAGCAGTTAACACCAAACGTTTCAGCTCAAAACCGGACGGGCGGAAAGTGGACTTCATCAATGACTTACGGCATTGGTAAAGTCAAAGTCAAAGCTAATCTGCCGGGCACAGCCGCCAAACTCCAAGTCAAAAGCTCAAAACCTGTCTTCTATTTTTATCTTGACGCCAAAAGCGGCGGTTTAAACACTTCGAGCGGTATTCCTTCGACTCCGAATGAATTTGCTCTGGTTAAATTTAACGTTCGCGACGATAACCGCGAGGTAACAATCGGAAAATCCAACGCTTTCGGCGGTAAAGGCGGACTATCCGACGAATACGTCAAAGCATTTACTGCCGAACAAGTCAGTGAAGGCGTTTTCAAAATTACGCCAAGCGATACCTTGCCCGCCGGTGAATACGGTTTCTACCTGATTAATTCGGGAAATTCCAATGCCAACGCCGCCGTCGGTTCAAAGTTTTTTGATTTTGGCGTTAACCTCCGCTAAACGTTGGCGCTCTGCAAGGTTTGCTCAAACCAACAGCGCGTGCAAAATAAATGCCGCTTTCTCTCGTCCGTAGTAAATTCGGCAGAAAGCGGCATTTTTGTTGCCAGCA
>JBDTZD010000138.1:0-8903 GCA_040005335.1 Pyrinomonadaceae bacterium
GGAAAATTTCAAATTTAAGTTGGATGCTCCGTCGCTGCTGGAAATTGAATTGAAGTTAATGTTGTAATTAAAATTACCGTTAATGTTGGAATTTTGATTGGTGTTTAGGTTGACGGGACGATTCGCGTTCAGGTTAACTTTGTTCGAGTTGTTCAATTTATTTGAGACGAGCGGTTCCGGGGAGGACGGATACCACCTCTCACCAATAATAATTAAAACTGGCAGTAGAACAATCATCACGCCCAAAAACAACCCAACAGATTTGAGTCCGCTTCCCCAAATCTGGCCCTCATTGGAGGAACCTTCATTTTGCTGCTCTTCATTTTGCACTTCCTCATTCTGTTCTTCATTTTGCTGCTCTTGGAGTTTTGCCGCTTCCTGCGGCCTTCGGTTAAAATCTCCGAGGGCTTCAATGGTCGGCAAATCTTCATGATCAAGCGGTTTGACAGGCGAATCGGCTCGGGTGAAAAATGCCAGCAAAGCATTTTTCATGGCGGCGGCAGAGGCAAAACGGTTCTCCGGATTTTTTTCGAGAGCTTTGTTAACAACTTCTTTGAGCAGAGGTGAAACCGTCTCAGGCAGAGGCGCAAAATCGCTCGTTTGAATTGACTCTATCAAAACCTTTGGTTCTGTTTCGGTAAATGGCAAGTGTCCAGCCAGCATTCGATAGAAAATCACGCCCGCCGACCAAACATCGGTTTGTTCCGAGCGGATGCCGTCCAAGGCTTCGGGCGACATATAAGCGTAAGTTCCGGAGACGAATGAGCTGGTCGGATCGGCGTCCAAAAGGCGCGAAATGCCGAAATCGGTTAGGCGCGGATTACCTTCTTGCAGCAAAATGTTACCCGGTTTCAAATCGCGGTGAATAATGCCGCGTCGGTGGAGATGTTCCAGCCCGCGCAAAATGCCGCTCATCATCTCGACGGCAGCAACTTCGGAGGGAGCCTTCCCGCCGTTTGCAGCCAGCCATTTACCCAAGGAACCTCCCGATGCGTATTCGCTGACAATAACGAGATGCCCTTCAATAACATCAGCTTCGATAATCGGCAAAACGTTGGTATGCCCGCTCGCTTTCGTCCAAATTTCAGCTTCGGTTGCGATGGCGCGGCGTTGTTTCTCTTGAGATGCAGCGGAATCGGTTTCGTCTTCTTCGATAACCAAACGCGGAAATTTGATAGCCACCTGCACAGTCGCCAATTTACCGCGTTTCTCAGCTAGCCAGACTTCGCCGAAGCTGCCCGCGCCGAGCGGACGAATAAGTGTGTACGGTCCGATTTGATCATTTGGACGAAGCATCTTGCCTTAGCTTCCTCAAGGTTAGACTGATAAAATCTTGCGCCCGCAAGATTAGCAGGAAACGTGAAAAAGCCAAAGCACTCGATTCGTTGCTTTGGCTTAAGAATTAAAAATTAAAATTGAGTTATTTTCTGAGCCAACCAAACAACCCGTGAATTGTCACTTCGCGGTTGGTTTCGTAAATTGCTCGCGTCAAGGGAATTGACATCGGGCATACCTGCACGCAATTCTGCGCGTTGCCGCAGCCTGTGATGCCGTCATCTTCCATCAAAGCCGAAAGCCGGTCATCGCGATTTTCTTTGCCGGTTGGGTGCATATTGAAGAGGCGAACCTGAGCGATTGCCTGCGGGCCAATGTAGTTGTCATCGTGATATTGCGGACAGGCTTCGAGACAGCAGCCACAGGTCATGCAGCGCGAATAAGCGTAACGCTCATTCGCGTCTTCAGGCGACATTTTTGGACCCGGTCCCAGATCATAAGTGCCGTCAAGTTCAACCCAAGCATGAACTCGTTTTAAATGATTAAACATTTGTGAGCGATCAACGACCAAATCTCGCACATTCGGAAATTTCGACATTGGTTCGAGGGTAATCGTATTGCCGCCCACATCCGTCAAAAGCTGATCAACCAGAGCCGAGCATGATTGTTTGACTCGCCCGTTAATAACCATTGTGCAAATTCCGCACACCTGTTCAAGACAGTTCATTTGCCAGACGGGAGGGGTCGTCGGCTTTCCGTCTTTGGTAACGGGATTTTTGCGAATTTCCATTAATGCCGAAATAACGTTTAAATTTGGGCGATAGGGAATTGAAAAAGTTTCCCAGTATTGTCCCGCTTCAAAATTTTCGCGGCGTCTGATTTTGAAATCAACAGTCTGCGGTGGTGTAAAGCTTTTCGCTTTACCGTTTGCTTTATGTTCGTCTGCTGCGCTCATATTTGTCACCTGCTTGAAAATTATCTTTCGTCGGTTTGTTTACCGCCGGCATCTTCAATTGATTTGCCTTGTTCGACGCGAGTTTTGGAGTCCTCAGGGGCGACAAGCTCGCCCTTTTCCTGACTCCAAATTTTCTCAGCGGTCAAATTCGCCGGTTTTTGATCGTAACCTGCTTCGGAAATTTGCTCGGCGCCGTCTTTGACCGGCAAGCCCGAAGCAGCGGCTTCAGAAGCAACAACGATTGTTTCTTTTTCCTGTTTCCCGTCTTCCTTTTTGCCTTTTGAATAATCGCGCTTGCGCGGCACGATTAAATCTGTTTCAACCGCTATGTAAGACAATTGCGGCGCTCCTTCCGAATACTCGGCAATCGTCGTTTTCAAAAATCGCTCGTCATCACGGTTCGGAAAATCCGGTTTGTAGTGCGCACCGCGCGATTCATCGCGATTAAGTGCGCCAAGCGTAATCACCCGCGCGAGTTCGAGCATATTTTTGAGCTGTCGCGCATGAGGCACGGCTTGAGTTGCCCATAAATTTGAATCGTTAATTGAGATCTTCCCGAATCTCTCCTGTAGCTCAAGCAATTTGTCGGCGGTCGCTTTAAGGCGGTCGTTGTAGCGGACAACCGTGACGTTATCGGTCATCCATTTGCCCATTTCCTCATGGATTTTATATTGATTTTCGCCGCCCGCAGATTTTAAAATTTGATTGTTAATTCCCTGCTGTTTTTGCAGTTCTGCCGCATGGACGCCGTTTGATTCATTGCCTTTGCGTTCGACGTTTTCAGCGTATTCAATCGCGGCAGGAGCAGCAATAAACCCTCCGTAAACACAACTTAACAGGGAATTTGCGCCTAAACGATTGGCGCCGTGAATCGAATAATCGCACTCGCCAGCCGCCAGCAATCCAGGAATGTTAGTGCGTTGGTTGTAATCTACCCAGAGACCGCCCATCGAATAGTGAACGCCGGGGAAAATTCGCATCGGAACCTGTCGCGGATCGTCTCCGACAAACATTTCATAAATCTCTAAAATTGCGCCAAGCTTGCGGTCCAGAGTTTCTTTCGGAATATGCGTTAAATCCAGATAAACCTGGTTTTCTCCACCGACGCCTTGGCCTTCAAGACAAACCTGAAAAATTTCGCGCGTCGCAATATCGCGCGGGACAAGATTGCCGTAAGCCGGATAACGTTCTTCAAGAAAATAATAACGCTCTGTTTCAGGGATTGATTTTGGCGGACGGGTATCGCCCGTATTTTTTGGAACCCAAACCCGCCCGCCTTCGCCGCGAGCGGATTCCGACATTAAACGCAATTTGTCTTCGCCCGGAATTGAAGTTGGGTGAACTTGAATAAATTCGCCGTTGGCATATTTAGCCCCTTGCTGATAACAGGCTGAAACCGCGCTTCCCGTACAGACTTGCGAATTTGTAGATTTGCCGAAAACCATTCCGGGTCCCCCCGTCGCCATAATTACGGCATCGGCGGGAAACTCTTTGAGTTCGAGCGTTTGCAGATTCATTGCAATCAGACCGCGACAAACACCGTGATCGTCTAACACGAGCGACATCATTTCCCAGCCTTCGTATTTACTGACTTGTCCGGCGGCTTCGTAGCGACGCACTTGTTCATCGAGCGCGTACAAAAGCTGTTGTCCGGTCGAAGCTCCGGCAAACGCCGTTCGGTGATGTTTAGTGCCGCCAAATCTGCGGAAATCAAGCAGACCTTCTTTAGTGCGGGAAAACGGAACGCCCATTCGGTCAAAAAGATAAATAATCGAAGGAGCCGTTTCGCACATTGCTTTAACCGGCGATTGATTAGCCAGAAAGTCGCCGCCGTAAACCGTATCGTCAAAATGTTCCCAAGTCGAATCGCCTTCGCCTTTGGTGTTGACCGCGCCGTTAATGCCGCCCTGAGCGCAAACGCTGTGCGAACGTTTGACCGGCACAACCGAAAGCAAATCAACCGTGTGACCTTTTTCGGCAATTTTCATCGCCGCCGCGAGTCCAGCCAAACCGCCGCCGACAATCGCAATTCTGATTCCGTTTTTCGCTGCCATAATTAAGTTAACTGAAAACTGATAACGGAAAATGGATAACTATAAAAACAAATTTCAGTTTCCCACTTTCAGTTTTCCATCCTTTAGAATCTTCTCGTTTCACCGCTTTTAGGTTCAACAATTCCGCTTTTCTCGGCTTGCTCGCAAAGTCCGGTTCCATAAAGCAGTCCGCACGGACGAACAAACGCGACTGCCGCATTCGTGCCAATTGCAAACAGAAATGCTGCCAGACCAATGCTGCCGTAAAGCGCCCACTTTTGAGCTTTCTCGCCGATGATTAAGCCCCAATCAAGCGCAAACAAAAAGAAACCGTAAGCTAAATGCCAGGCGGTTGCTGCCACACCCAAAATATAGAGAATTAAAATTCCAACGTGAGCAAATTCTTTTGCCACAATTGCATAGGCTTCATAAGCGTGCCCGGCAACCGGAGTTTCGTTCAAACCCGGAATTAAGCCAAAACGAAAATTTAAAATGTGAAAAAGCAGAAAGAAAAAGAGAAAAACGCCGGTAATGCGTTGGAAAAGATAAAACCAATTGCGTCCGTAGCCATAATTAACGTTATTGACGCGGGCTTCGGCAGAGATAAAAATGCCGTAAACCGAGTGAAAAACGAGCGGCAGAAAGATACCAAAAATCTCAAGAAATAAAAGATAAGGAATATCGTGGATGCCCTGAACGTGTTCGTTATAAGATTTTGCGCCGTTCATGGCCGCCGAATTAGCGTACATATGTGCAAAGAAAAATAAACCGAGCGGCACGATGCCAGTTAACTGATGCAACTTTCTCATTAAGAAAGTTTTGCTAATTTTAATAGCCATAAAATTCCTGTCTTCACACTTCCGATTTTGGATCGGCTGCAAACGCAGTTTCCTCAACGTTAGGACTTGGTAGTTGTTAAAACAATGCCGCACATTATATTTTCGCAGCAAAGAAAATACAACTTTATTTTGTGCTCAATAGTTAACGCATCCGGTATTTAAAAGCTTTTCAACTAATTAACATCTTACTTTGCCCTTGTTATTAGATAAAATGAAATCTCTTGCTAAAAGTTGTTAAAAAAACTTATTCTTTAAGTAATGCACATTGAGACACTCAAGGTTTTTTGCGACCTGGTTGAAACGCAAAGTTTCTCGCTTGCCGCCGAGCGTAATTTCGTCACGCAATCGGCGGTCAGCCAGCAAATCAGAAATCTGGAAGAAAGATTTAAACGCCGTCTGCTCGAACGTGTGCGCGGACGGCGCGAAATTAAGCTGACAAATGCGGGCGAAGTTTTTTATAACGAATGTCGCAACGTTCTCCTTTGCTACGATCAGCTTGGCGAAAGCATGCGCGCCCTAACCGGAACGGTTTCCGGCGTGGTGCGTGTGGCGACGGTGTACAGCGTCGGGCTGCACGAACTGCCGTCAAAGGTCAGGGAATTTATGACAAAATTCCCTGCTGCAAAAATTGATCTCGAATATTCCAGAACGACGCGCATTGTCCGCGAAGTTTTGGACGGGATGGTCGAAATCGGAGTCGTCGCTTATCCTGAACCGAGACGCGGGCTGACGGTAGTGCCGATGCAGGGTGACCGGCTAGTGCTGATTTGCCAGCCGACACACAAGTTTGCCGCGCGAAAGGTACTAAAAGCCTCCGAACTCAACAATCAAGATTTTGTGCTTTTTGAACGCGATATTCCGACGCGCAAAGCGACTGATAAAATATTCAAAAACAATGGCGTGACAGTCAGAAAAGTTGCTGAATTCGATAATATCGAAACCATCAAACGCGCGGTCGAAGTTGGATTCGGATTGGCAATTGTGCCGCGTTCCAGCGTGTTAGATGAACAACGGAGCGGGCAATTGGCTGTCGTCCCAATGGCGGAAACCGAATGGACGCGCAGTGTCGGCGTTATCTACCGCAGTGACCGAACATTGTCGCTCGCCGCCAAAAAATTTGTCCAGCTTTTGGCAAGTCAGGAAAAACCCACTAACGTATGAGGTAGGTAAAATAGATCCGCCCGCTTCCGCTTTCAAAATCTTGATAAACCAATCTGAAATCTTGACGTCATTAAAATACAGTTTTGGTTTCTCATGTCTAGGCAATTTATATTGACTAATCGAGTAAGCTACCTTACTCTTCTAATTGAATTTAGGTGGAACAACTTCTTTGTGTTCCACCTCGCCGAAAAGCGGTAGCAGCCCGTTTCCTCAACTTCTCAAACTCAAAACGTAAGAGAATCTAAAAACTTAGCAAAATATATGCAAAACGTTCATTCTCGCCCTGGTACAGATTAAACAGTTCAAACGGCGCGTTCTCCGGCATCCAATTTGGAGCTATCAGCGATATTCCGGCAACGGCAGATTTTGACGCACAGCAATTTGGGGCGAACGGCGATGTTGCGACGCCCGCCGCTTTCGGTCACTAGCATCTATCACTCAAACTCTCAAAAGCAGTAAATAACTTCTTTATTATTAGCTGTTCGATCTTAAATCACTTTTCTCAACAGAGTAAACCTCGAAAACACAGTAAATAATGCGGAAGTTCAAGCTATATGAATAATAAAAAGTTGATTTCCTCGTGGGTTTTAATCGCTGCCAGTGCGCTTTTAGCTGTTGTCTTCTCATTTCCCATTGACCAATCTGCTGCAGCAAACGCCGAAGCTTCAATCAGCAATGTTGCCGCTTTGAGTCCTTGTCTCAAACCAAATGGCAGCATTCAATTCTTTCCGCCTAACAATCCTTGGAATGCTGACGTATCTAATTTCCCGGTTCACTCTAATTCAAACAATTTTGTTAATTCAATCGGCGCTACCAAAAGTTTTCACCCGGATTTCGGTACAGTTTACAACGGAGCGCCGTGGGGAATCCCGTATGTGATTGTTCCCGGCAACCAGGCGCAAATAAACGTTAGCGTCAGAGATTATCCTGACGAAAGCGATTTTGGAACCGCCCCAATTCCGCCCAATGCGCCAGTTGAAGGCGGACTCGGTTCAAACGGTGACCGTCATGTTCTGGTGGTTGACAAAGATAATTGCAAACTTTATGAGCTATTTAGTGCTTATCCAGAAAACAACAACGGATGGAATGCCGCTGGAACCGCAAAATTTGATTTGACGTCAAACGCGATGCGCCCCTTGGGTTGGACTTCAGCTGATGCAGCGGGGCTGCCAATTCTGCCAGGTTTGGCTCTTTATGACGAAGTTGCCGCAGGCGAAATTACTCACGCTCTGCGTTTTACCGTCAATTTGTCGCAACGCGCCTACATTTATCCGGCGCGTCATTTTGCCAGCTCGAGCACCGACCCGAATCGTCCGCCGATGGGACTCAGGTTTCGTCTTAAATCAAGCGTTGATATTTCTGGCTTTCCGCAGCAAGCCCAAGTCATTTTAAGGGCTTTGAAAAAATACGGAATGATGGTTGCCGACAACGGCGGCGATTGGTTTATCAGCGGCGCGCCTGATCCGCGCTGGAATGACGCTCAGATTGACACGCTCAAAAGAATTCGAGGCAGCGATTTTGAAGCGGTTAATACCTCGAGCTTGCCAACCCTTGCTGTTCGAAAACAATTTGATTACGACGGCGACGGACGAGCCGACGTTTCTGTTTTCCGCCCTGGAAGCGGTAATTGGTATTGGTTAAACAGCTCAACCAACGGATTTGTCGCGGCAAACTTCGGACTAAATGGCGACAAAATAGCGCCGGGCGATTTTGACAATGACGGAAAAACTGATCTTTGTGTTTTTAGACCAAGCAATGGAGTTTGGTATCGTTTGAACAGTTTTGACAACACTTTTGCCGCCGTTCAATTTGGCACAAATGGAGACATTCCGGTGGCTGGAGATTTCGATGGTGACGGGCGATCTGACATCGCCGTTTTCAGACCTGGCAACGGTTACTGGTATCGAATCAACAGCTCAAACAATCAATTTGTGGCTCAACAATTTGGAACGAGCGGCGATAAACCACAAGTTGGAGATTTTGACGCTGACGGAAAAAATGATGTGGCAGTCTTCCGCCCCAGCAGCGGTTTTTGGTACTTTATCGGCAGCGCTAATGGCTCGCTCTCAGGCACACAATTTGGGATGAGCGGAGATGTGCCGACACCAGCTGACTTTGACGGCGATAGAAAAGCTGACATTGCCGTGTTCCGTCCTACAAACGGCACATGGTACCGGCTTAATAGCTCTAACGGAGCATTTATTGGGCAACAATGGGGCTTGAGCGGAGATATTCCGACGCCAGCCGACTATGATGGCGATGCCAAAGCCGACATTGCGGTGTTTCGCCCTGCAAGTGGCACTTGGTTTATGCTTCGTTCAACCGCAGGTTATACGGCTCAGCAATTCGGCGCGAGCGGTGACGTCCCGACGCCAGCCGCTTTTGGGCAATAGCTGTTAAAATTTCCATCAAAAACAAGCGGCTTCGTTTCCAAAATAAAACGAAGCCGCTTGTTTTAAGACTTACGCAAGCAGTAAAAATCAAGTAACCTTTGGCAATGTTTGTTTCAATAAAGAACCCGTCACCCGCCCTGATTACCCCATCAATATCCGCTCAGTGGTTGTAGTAATTATACCCTGACGAACTTTGCCAACCTCTTTTAACCTACGCAACACCAAACTACGTCGAGAACTGCTATAG
>JBDTZD010000140.1:0-2654 GCA_040005335.1 Pyrinomonadaceae bacterium
CACAGAGCCAAGCGGAACGCAAGAAAACGCAAGTGATTCTGTCAAAACTGCGAAGCGTCCACAGAAACGAGCAAACGTTAAAAGCGCAGCTTAAATAAAGAGTGATAATAGCTTGATAATTCTTGATTTTGAATGAATGTGTAGATTAATGTGTAGAAATCAAATACAGCATTTACAGAGCTAAAAATAAAGTCTGTAAATGCTGTGCTTGTAAGAGTTAGGATGCACCCGGCAAGATTCGAACTTGCGACCCTTTGATTCGTAGTCAAATACTCTATCCAGCTGAGCTACGGGTGCGTGAAAGGGAAGTTAAAAGATAAAATTTTGCTCGTCATTTTGTCAAGTTTGACAATTAAATCATTTGGCATAATAACCTGGGCGAGTTTTAACTATCAATTCAGGCGAATTAACTTCAATACGGATGGCGCGCCATTTGCCGCTGCGTTTTGGCTCGTTTGACGATTGATACTCGACGCTGTAAAGCGCGCCCAATTCGGCTGCTACCGAAGCATACAATTTGCCGGTATCTTCGAGCCGGTTAATCGCATTCATCGTTCCGCCCGTTCTGTTTGCCAATATTTGCAGGCGATCGCGCGCCGCCGTGTATTTGGCGACTTGGAAGGGGAGCGGATCAGGGATTCGAGCCGGATCGCCCGAAGGCAGCGCGAGGGGGTAGATTGTCACTTCTTCTTTGTCGGCGTTGTTTAAAACTCTAATAAGTTTTGAATTTTGCTCTGGTTGAACGGCTGCGACAGCGGTTTGGGCGGTTTCGGCTTTTGCCATAGTCACAGTGCGACGATCATCAGCTTCTAATTCCGTATCAATGCCATCAGTCAAAACCACAATCGCCTTGCGGCGTTTACCTTCGTTTTTTAATTTATCAAGCGAAAAATCAAGTGCTTTGTAAAGCATGGTATCGCCACCTTTTTTCTGCGATTCGATGAGACTGACGGCATAAAATACTTTTTTACGTTCAACCGTAAAATCGGTCAAAACATCGGTTTTGTCGTTAAAAGTGATGACGGCAATCCGCGTTTCGGGCGGCAAAGCGTCAATAAAGCGGGCAGCGGTTTGCGAAATCAATTGTCTGATAGGTTTGGTCGAGCCGGAAACGTCGAGCAGCAAAACAAGACTAAAGGGCGCAGCCGTTGGCTCAAATCTGGCAATGTTTTGTTTGACATCGTCCTCGTAAACGGTAAAGTTTTGTTGATTCAGATTCGTAATAGGGCGACCTTGAGCGTTAACTACGCCGACATTTAAACGTACGAACGAAGTGTCAACCTTCACGACATCGTCATCGGGTTGCTGAGCGAAAACCGGAGAGCCAAATAATAGCCCGATCAAAAAAACAAAGAAAAGTTTTGCCGAAATCTTCATGAAAATATGGATGAATCCAACTATTAAAGTCTGTCCGATAAATTACTCTCAGAGAGCTAGCATTAGGCTTTGATAGCGTAACAAGCCAATTTGGTTGACCGCAATAATTAACAAATTTTGACAATTCGGTTTATAATCGGTGCGTTCGCAAAAAGCCATTATGTCTTATAAACCAAATTTTTGCGCCGAGTGCGGAGAAAAAATTGAACGCGTCGAGTGGAAACCCTGGACGAGTCGGCGTTTTTGCGAAGATTGCGCGGCGACGCTGGAAAATTCTATTCGCTGGAAAACCGGAATCGCCGCCGTTGGCGTTTTAGTTGTCGGAATTTTCGCCGGACAAATCAATCGCATCACACAAAAACCTGTTGCTCTGACAAACGCGCAAACTTTAGTTTCAAACGCCGCGTCGTTAAATCAAGCTCAAAAAAACGTTAATCAACTGTCAACCGCATTATCAAACTCGCCTGCAAATCTAGTTGTCCAAACGTCTCCGACACAAACTAAATTGGGTGTCAATCATCCGCCCGTTGTTGCCGTAGAAACCGAAGCCGCATATTATTGCGGAGCCAAAACACAGAAAGGAACGATTTGCACGCGGCGCGTCAAAGGCGGCGGGCGATGTTGGCAGCACATCGGCAAATCGGCGATGCTGCCGCAAGAAAGATTACTGATCCAAAGCAATTAAAAACTTTAGAGTACCGACTTTAGTTTGCGTTTTTAACATCTATCTGAAGGCGGGACTCTAAACAATTAGCGTCCTTTGAATTCCGGTTTGCGTTTTTCCAGGAAAGCCGCCACGCCTTCGCGTTTGTCTTCGGTGGCAAAGCACAAAGCAAACAAATCAATTTCGCGGCGCAAACCTTCATCCAGATTCGAGCGCGAAGCCAATTTTACTGCTTCTTTTGAATAACGCAGAGCTATCGGAGCTTTTTCAGCTATCCTGTTAGCCATTTCCATCGTTTTGGCTTCGAGTTCTTCCGGGGCGTAAACGGCATTGACTAAACCGAATTGCAGCGCCGTTGCCGCATCAATCATGTCGCCCGTTAAAATAAGCTGCATCGCTCGCGTTTCGCCGATTAAACGGGTTAACCTTTGCGTTCCGCCGCCGCCGCACATAATGCCGAGATTGATTTCCGGCTGCGCAAAGCGAGATTTATCACTGCAAATTCTCAAATCGCAAGCCATTGCCAGCTCGTTGCCGCCGCCCAGACAAAAACCGTTAATCATTGCAATCACGGGTTTCGGAAACGAATCAAGCACAGTGAAAAGCGAGCGCG
>JBDTZD010000215.1:0-8848 GCA_040005335.1 Pyrinomonadaceae bacterium
GCAGGACACGCATTGCTTTGTCCTTGTTTTTAATCTGCGATTTTTCGTCCTGCATCGAAACCACAACATTGGTTGGTAAATGCGTCAAACGAACCGCGCTGTAAGTCGTGTTGACCGATTGCCCGCCGGGACCGGATGAGCAGAAATAATCAATTCGCAAATCTTTAGGGTCAACTTTGACGTCAACTTCTTCGGCTTCGGGCATCACGGCAACAGTTATTGCCGAAGTATGAATGCGCCCCTGCGTCTCGGTTTGCGGCACGCGCTGGACACGGTGAACGCCCGATTCAAAACGGAGTTTGGAATAAACGTGGTCACCTTCAATAACCGCCGTGGCGTCCTTGATTCCGCCCACTCCGGTGTCGGAGACGTTCAAAATATCCATTTTCCAGCGCTGACGTTCAGCGTAACGCGCGTACATCCGCAAAACTTCAGCGGCAAAAAGCGTGGCTTCGTCTCCGCCAGTCCCGGCGCGGATTTCGATAATAACGTTTTTCTCGTCCTTCGGGTCTTTCGGGAGCAGCAAAACTTTTAGCGCTTCTTCAGCCGCAGGCAGTTTTGCTTCCAATTCGGCAACCTCAGCCCAAGCCATTTCGCGCATTTCTTCGTCGTCCGCCTGTTCCGCGATTTCTTTGGCGTCATCGTAATCAGCTTTGAGTTTTTTGACCTCGCGGAATCTTTCGACAATTTCGCCTAGCGAGCTATGCTGTTTCATCGTTTTGGCGTACACGGACATATCCGACATAATTTCGGGCGATGAAATCTGCGCTGTCAGTTCTTCGTAATTTTTCTCAATTTGTTCGAGTTTTTCTAACATAAAATTTATTCTGAGACTTGTTGCGGCAAATTGCCGAAAAGCTGCGCGAGCGGCAAATGGAAATTCGGCAAAACGTCTTCGCCTTCCAAAACATCATTCTCCCGCAAAACGTTAATGACGTTGCTCCGGCGGTGAACGTGAATTGTTTTCCTTTTTGGATAGACAATCCAAACCAGGCGACTGCCAGCCGCTAGATACAAATCAACCTTTTCCATTAATTCTTCCGATGAATTGCCGGGCGAAGCAACTTCGACAGCGATGTCCGGGGCAGTTGGAAAAAAACCTTCAGGATAGCCGAACTCAGCAAGTTTCGCATTGCTGATAAAAGCTGAATCTGCCCCGCGAAAAGTTCTATTGCTTAAAACAAAGCCTGTTTCGGCAGCAACTACAACCCCAAGACTATTCTTTTTAACAAAATCTAAAATGAAATACGATAGTTCTTGGGCAATAAATCCATGTAAAAATCCGGCTGGCATAGTTTTTACTAACTCTCCGTCTACAAGTTCGTGATTTTGGGACAAAGGAGATTGAAAAAACTCATCCGCCGTCCATTGTGTTTGATTTTGCAAAACAGCGTTCATTAATTTTTCCTCTTCAGATCACTTGCGGTTCTAGCTTGAGCGATTCTTTGAGAGCTTCGAGGGCGACTTCGAGTTGCGACTCATCCGGTTCCTGCGTCGTGATATTTTGCAGCCAAAGCCCCGGCATCGTTATAAATTTGAAAAACGCTCCGCTTTCCTTTTTTGCCGCAAAGCGAATAATTTCGTACGAGATTCCGGCGACAACCGGTAAGAGGGCAATTCTGACGAGCAAATTAAGCAAAATCGCGTCGAATTTGATGACTGAAAACAGCACGATAGCGACCAGCATGACGACCATCAAAAACGAAGTGCCGCAACGCGGATGCTGGCGACGCTGCACTTTTGCGTTTTTGACCGTTAGGGTTTCGCCGTTCTCCCATGCGAAAACAGTTTTATGTTCCGCCCCGTGATATTCAAAAACCCGGCGAATATCGCGCAAATAGGAAAAGCTAAAAATCATCACGACGAAAAATAGCATCCTGACGAGTCCGTCAATTAAGTTAAACGCCAGCCATGAATGAGGTTTGACTGAATATAAATAAGCCCATGCGCTTTGCCGCCAGTTTCCGCCATCCACAATTTCTGGTGCCGCCGCCCAACCAAGCGTCATAAACAAAACATTCGTTAGCAGCAGGGGCGCAACGACAAACAGCAAAATATTAAAGCCGAGCGCGAAAACTATTGATCCAACCGTGCTGGCAGACTGCTTTGGTTTATTAACCTTTTCTGTCTCCGGCATAATAATTTTCACCGGCGCTTTGGTAAACGCTTCATAATTTTCAGCGCCATCGGCCAGAGCCGTCTGAGTCTGCGGAGCTAAAGCCTTTTCTTTTGCCTCTTCAGCCTCCATGTCTTCGTGAGCGACGTTGGCAGAAAAATTAAGAGCTTTGACGCCGAGAGCCATTGATTGAATCAAAGTCGCGCCGCCGCGCAGGATCGGAACTTTCAAAAGCGGATATTTGTCGCTCAGCTTTGGCAGAGATTCCGCCGTTCGGGCAATTGAGCCGTCCGCGCGCCGGACGGCAATTGCGTAAGCCGAAGGTGTTCGCATCATCACGCCTTCAATCACGGCTTGCCCGCCGACCATCAAATCGCGCTCCATCATCAAAAATAAGCTTAAAAGTTTTTTCATAAATTTGTTCCTTGAGTTTCTACGCGGTTGCCATTTGCTGTCTTGATAAAGGTTAGCAAAGAATTTGAACGGAAAAGAAATAACGCTGACGTTTTCCCGTTCGGTCAAGTGCAAATTTTGCACATGAAAGCGAGCGGCGCAGAAAGGGCGTCAGCGTTATGATTTTGAAAAGCTAATGTTGGGCGATGTATAAAGCTATGGTCGCGTTAATCATTTTTGCGGTTAAAATTATTTCGTTTATTTTAGCTAACTAAAGAATCAGATCAGAATCTTTATCTTTAAAGTTTACTTCGGTTTCAAAAAAACGGTCAAGCAAAAGCTCGATTAAATCCCTTTTCTTTCGTTCTTCTTCGATGAATCATCGTCGGCGCTGGATGCTTCTGTTTTTATCACGCTAATTTCGCCATCGCCTTCGAGATAGCATTTTTTGACATCCTTTAAATCCTCGATTCCCTGCTGACGAAGCTGGCTCATTAACTCTTCTACCGTAATTAGTTCTTTCCGCATGTTGCGGCGGTTCATCTTGCCATTTTCAACCAGCAACAACTCAGAAGGTCGCAAAAGACGTGCTATCGAAGGGGATTTATGCCCCATCCAATCGAGCGCATAATCCCAAGCGCCAATCGTTAGAACTAAAAATACGCCTTCGGTAATTGATTTGTAATCGCCCGCCATAGCGTTTTGCGCCGCGTCAGCAATCAAAACGATAACGAGCAAATCATTGATGCCAATGGCGCCAGTTCCGCGCCGCGTAAAACGCAGAATCAGGAAAAGCGCAAAGTAGGTGATGGTGCCCCGAATAAAAATCTCTAAAAGAGAGCTTTGCGGGACAAATACGTCGTGCCAATTAACCTTAAATAACCATTCACTCATAATTTTAACTGCTTCGGGCAAAGTAGAAGCTATTGTTGCGAAACGACAAACAGAAAACGCTGCTCAGAATTAGGAATTAGCTTTTCGTCAAATGGCAAGCTCAATCTCTCAAGTTCCGTGCGGACGCTGGCGCCGCCGAACAAAACAGTTGCCCCCGCATCTTTTCCCCAAGCCATAATTTCCGGCAGTTTTTCGGTAAATTTGTCCAGAGCGCGACAGGTAACAACGCCGAATTCCGGCGGCGGCAAATCTTCAAAACGCACGTTGAGAACAGTAGCGCGATGATGTATGTTTAATTTCGCCGCCGCTTCGCGCAAAAAAACGACTTTTTTTCCCGACGACTCGATTAGATTTCCGCGCAAATCTTCGCGCATAATCAAACACGGCAGACTCGGCAAACCTGCTCCTGTTCCGATATCTGCAAGATGCGTGTTTTCCGGTAAGTATTTGAGCATGGCAAGCGATTCTAAAACGTGCCGGATTGCAAATTCTTCTGGCGAACACGGGGCAACGAGATGAAGTCTTTTATTCCAAACGGTAACAATCTCGTAATAAGCAGCAAGCGAAACTTGTTTGTCTGCGCTTATCGAAAGATTGAACGTTTTTTGATTTTCATCAAGCGCGGCAATAAACTGTTCTCGACCAATTGCCATGTCGAATTAAATTTAAGATCAACTCTCTTTGAGGTTTATACGAAAAATGTTTTTCAGTCAATAATATTGTTTTAGAAGACTTATGTTGGAAAAGAAATTCCAAACTTAGCGGTGCGCGCATCTTTATCCATCGTTTGCAAAGGCAAATGAAAACAGCTGTTTCATAGACACTAAACAGCCGACCCAGATGCCCAGATGCCCGGCACTCTGTTTTTGCTTTGTCTTAGCCACTCAAAAAGCTGCTACGCCTGCTTCGGCAACTTCCTGATCCTGTTCAACCGAACCACCCGAAACACCGATTGCCCCAACTACTTTGCCATTTTCTTTGAGCGGAATTCCGCCCGCGAAAATGATTATTTTGCCCGCATTGCTTGCGTGAATCCCAAAAAGCGGCTCACCGGGCTGTGATGCTTTCCCAAGCTCTTTCGTCGGCATATCAAACGCTCGCGCCGAATATGCTTTGCCTTGCGCGATGTCAATACTGCCGAGCCAGGCCCCCGGCATCCGTGCAAAAGCCAACAGATTATTGCCTTCATCAACAATTGCGATATTCATCAAAACGCCTATCTCTTCAGCCTTTTGCCTGGCTGCCATCACGACTTTGTAGGCTCGTTCGAGCGTTAAGCCGCTCGACGTTGATGCGTTTTTTTCTTCGTTTCCAAAAAGTGCCATATTTTTCTTCCTTAATGAGCTTTCTTATAATCTTTATAATTTACAATTTTATCGCTGACGGTAAAATTCAACGCCGTTTTTCAGTTCAACGGCGATTTTGTTTTCCTGTTCGGCATAATCAAGATGCGCGATTGTTTCGGAGATTGCCAGAAAACGATGTACGTCTTCACCGATTGCTGACGGAAATAATTGCTGCGCAACCTCCCAGGCCGTCGATCCTTGCTTTGAAGTTAAGCCAATAACTTTAACTTGGCGGTCGTCTATCGAGCGCACATAACGGTTGAAAATTTCCTCAAAATCCGTCACGGGTTCGCCGTGTCCGCCATAAACCAGCGTCGGCGCGAATGAACGCAACCGCGCCAGACTGACCAGATATTCGCCCAGAGATTTAAAGCGTTTTTCTGGGTCAACCGGGTCAGGTGCTAAAACCGGGTTCGGCGTAATGCGCTTTAAGACGCAATCGCCGCAGATCAGAGTTCGATCAGCTTCCCGCAAAAACGAACAGGAACCGGGCGTGTGTCCGGGCGTGTGCAAAACACGCAAGGAGCCGCTCGTAAATTCAAGCTCCATTTCGTCGCGCAACTCGCCGAAATCTCCGTCTGAGAGCGAGTCGGTTAGAAGCGAAATTGCGCCGTACATTTTTTGCAGCCCGTCGAAAATCGGTTCCGGCACCCCAGCGCGAAACATTAAGCGTCGGTGTTCCTCTTGTGCCAGTCGCCCGAAAAGATGCCCCGTCTCCCAAGCGTGAACCAAAATTTCAGCATCTTTCGCTTCATCTCGTACCTGTTTTGCCAGCCCGCAATGATCTTCGTGCGCGTGAGTAAGGACAATTCGCCGCACATCCGAGAAACGCAACCCGTGTTTTCTTAAACCATCGCGCAAAGCGTTGGCAGCTTCTCGCGTTTTTGGTCCGACGTCAATCAACGTCACCGGATCTTCGGCGATCAGATAAACGTTGACATCGCCGACGTAAAACGGTGTCGGAACTGAGATTGAATGAATTTTCACAGATTAAGTTTCTCGCAAAGGCGCAAAGTTCGCAAAGTTGAAATCAATAGTTGCGATTACATGATTAACCGATTTAATTTCTGTATTTCTTAGCGTGCTTTGCGCCTTTGCGGGAAATCTATATTTTGTTTTCAAACTGTAATTTTTCGAGATGCGCTTCAACCGACTTTTCCGCCAATTGCCGCAACTCCGGTTTGATATCGGTATAAACTTGCCCAACAATTTCAGAGATTGTTTGCGCGCCCCCCTTCCAAGCTTCTAATATGTTTTGTTCGCGTTCGAGGCGGTGCGTAACATAGCTTTCGATTTTCTCTCTTGCGTTTGCTATCGCTGCGCCATGCGAACCACACAAAAAACGCAAATTTGGCAGATCTTTAAGGCGTTCGAGCGAATTTAAATAATCAATCATGTTGCCTTCGGGCGGCGCGATTAACACCGAACCAGAGCCGACCACGTTATCGCAAGAAATTAAAAAGCCTATTTGAGCGTCATAGAAATTCAAATGCCCGCGTGCGTGTCCCGGCGTGTGCAAAGTTTGCAGCGCGAATCTGTTTCCGTCCGCGTCCTGCAAATTGAAAATCTCGCCATCTTCTAAAAAATGGTCAAATTTAATATTCGGCAATTTTTCCGCCGTCAAACGATGCGCCACAAGCGGCACTTGCTGATTATGTTTTGATTGTAAATGTTTTTGCAAAACCGTTTCGCCCCCCGTGTGATCAGCATGAAGATGCGAAACAACGATCCCTCGGCAAACGCCGCCGCTGTTGACAATTTCGTCAATAAATTCGTGCAAAACAGTTTGCTCTTCGACAAATGGCGAAGCCGCGTCAATTACAATAAACTCGCGTCGTCCGACGATAAAACAATTTGTATGGGTTGCGGGCGGCAAAGTCAGCGTTTTGACCGGAAAAACTGTAACGTGCGAATTAAATTCGATTTTTCGCGGATGCGCGCCTTCGCTTTCAGCAAGCTGTAAAAGTCTTTCGGCTTTTGATTCTAAACTTTGGAGTGCGGAGCCGGCGAAAACGCGTAGCGTATTGAGAATCGGCGGCGCGCAAAGAATTTCGCCTTGTTTCCATTTTTGCAAAGCTTCTGCGGCTTCAATAAATTCGACAGTTTCCAGCTCGCCCGATGCAGCAAAAGGTTCTTGTTTTGGCGAACATGTCGCCAGAAAAAAACGTGTCTTGAAGCGGACGGGAGAAAACTGCGGAGTCGTCCAAGCTCCGACAAAAGTAAAATCCCGCGCGTCGAGCCATAAATCCCAATGCCGCAAAATTTCGGCAAACGTAAATCTGCCTGACAATAAATCATCGTGGAGCGAAGCGCGTTGACCTTTCGTTAGTTTTTCGCCGCCGCGATTAAGCAGCACTCCCGTTTCCTCAAAACACTCACGCGCCGCACAGGTTATCAAAGCGGCAAGTTCCGAATCGCTGCAATTTTTGACAATATTTTCCGCGTCGGATTTTTCGAGCTTGCCGCCGGGAAAAGCTTTCCAGCCGCCCAAAAAATTTAGTTTCAAACTACGACGCGCCCAGCAAATTTTCGTTTCGCCGCGCGTTAACACAACTGCAGCCGCGTCTTTTGGTTCTGCCACATTCATTTTCACAAAAGCATTTTAACTTAAAAATCAACGCGGACAATTCCGCGCTTGATTGCGGAAGTTGCGGCGGCAGTGCGATCGGAAACTTGGAGTTTAGCGAGAATGTTTTTGACGTGAGTTTTGACAGTATTTTCAGTGATGTCAAGATTAAGCGCGATTTCTTTATTCGATAATCCGGTAACAATTTTTTCGAGAATTTTTTGCTCCCTAACCGTTAAAGTTTCGCTGCCTAAGTTTTCAGAAAGAACGCTGGCAACATTTGCCGGAATAAATTTTTTCCCTGCGTTGACAGTGCGAACGGCTTTGATAAGTTCATTAGCCGAAGCGTCTTTCAAAAGGTAGCCGCTAGCGCCGCGCTGAAGCGAACGGCTGATTTCCGCGTCTCCGGCGTGAGCGGCAAGAATGATAATTTTGGCTTTCGGCAAGATTTCGAAAAAGTCTTTGAGCGAATCAATTGCGCATGAATCAGGCAAACGGAGGCTGAGAAGCGTTACGTCCGGCAACGTTTGGCGAAACAAGTCCAAACCTTGGGTTGTATTTCCAGCCGTGCCGACAATCTCAAAATTACTGTCCGCCGTCAAAATTGTTTTGATGCCGATGCAGGTTAAGACTTGATCTTCAATCAACAAAACTCTGATAGGTTTATTCATTATGATTTGCTATCAACGAAATCGTTCGCCGTCCGAGCCGTTCCACGGAATGCCGCGCAGATGATAACCGCCGCGTTCCCAGTATCCGGCTTCGTCTTCCGCCAAAAAGCGCAATCCCTTAATCCATTTTGCCGATTTCCAGGCGTAAAGCTGCGGAATAATCAGGCGCACTGGACCGCCATGTTCGGGCGGAATCGGTTTACCGTCATGTTCGAAGGCAATGAGCGAATCTTCGTTCAAGAAATATTCAATCGGAAGATTTGTTGTCCAGTTACTGCCGTGCCAATCCGTGTCGTGAGCGATAGCCAAAACAAATTTGGCTTCGGGTTTGACGCCGCACATTTCGGCAATTTTTCTGGTTGAAACGCCCGTCCAAACGTTATCAAGCCGCGACCAACGCGTGACGCAGTGAAAATCGGCATAAACTTTGACCGGCGGCAAATTAGTAAATTCGTCGAGCGTCCACGACTTCTGGTTTTCAACCAGACCGTCAACCGCAAATTGCCAGCTTTCCAAATTAATTTTCGGCTTTCCGTGCGCATCTAAAACAGGCCATTTGCGAGTCCGCGATTGTCCGGGCGGCAGGCGTTTTTCGCGTCGCGTGTCCGGGCTGATGATAATTTCCGGCTCAACGATTTCTTCCGGGCGGCGCGGTTCTTCTCTTTGATAAAGCGGGTCTGTAATTAATCGTCCAAGAAAACTCATAGCAGTAATAGGTAATTGGTAATAAGTAGTAGGTAATTGGTTTTGGTTTTAACTTATTACCTATTACCTATTACTTATTACCTCTTTTGTGCGTTTTCAGCCGCTTTCATTAAATCTTCAGGCAGCCATTTATCCAATCCTTTGCGCGTTTGTTCAC
>JBDTZD010000282.1:0-2638 GCA_040005335.1 Pyrinomonadaceae bacterium
ATATTCGGCACCTCAGCGTTTTCGGCTGGATAGCCGACGGGAATGACGACAAATGCTCGTTCGTTTTTCGGTCTGCCTAAAACTTCGTTTAAAAATTTCATTGGGCTAGGCGTGTGGGTTAGTGTAGCAAGTCCGGCGTTGTGGAGCGCGGCGAGCAAAAAACCAACCGCGATGCCGACCGATTCCTGTGAATAATATGTCGGCTCTATTTTACCCGTTTCCTCGTTGACTAAATAATCGGTGCGAAAAATCACAATCAAGTAAGGCGCAGTTTCCAGAAATGGTTTGTGTTCGTCTGTGCCAAGCGGCGCTAAATGGTTAAGCCAACGCGCCGGCATTCGCCCGTGGTAATTGTTGTATTCCTCTTTTTCCGCCGCAAGTCGAATTTCTTTTTTAACTTTTGGGTCACGGACAACAACAAAGTGCCATGGCTGAAGGTTAGCACCCGACGGCGCAACGCCGGCAGTGGCAATGGCAGTTTCAATCAGTTCAAACGGCACATCTTCATCGCAAAAATGCCGCACCGTTCGCCGTTTCTTTAGTAATTCGTAAAATTCTGAGACGCGCCTTAATTGCTCTTCAGGCGACAAGCGCACAAAATTTAGCGGAAGAAAACTGGACATAAGTATTGGAAATCTGATTATTGAAAGTTGGGTTTCTGAAGCGATTTCATAAATCTCATATCTTCGCGCGGCTTGTCAATATCCAAGCAAATTTGAAGTAAAAAACGAACACTTTTGTTCAAATCATCTGTTCGGAGAAAGTTTAGCTCAAACAAATTGTTTAATAAAAAAGGCAGGTTTTGACTTCTGCCTTTTAGATTGGGTCAAAATCAATTAACAGATTGCTTTTCGTTGTTTCGTTCGGCTGCCGCATCGGTCAGGGCGGTCAAAGACGTTTCTGAGGCCGCCGATTCGCTCTGCTTGCCCAGAGCGCTTTTTTCGCCAATGCTGCCCGCCGCAGGCAGTACAAATTGGTTAACGAGCGAAAGTAAATCCGCTGTCAAACCGGGGAAAAGTCCGTGAACCGCCGCTCCGATCTTGGCTGGGAGCGTGACGATTAATTCTGCGTCGCCGCGTTTCGTCGCCGCGATAATTTGACGAGCGCAGTCTTCGGCACTGGTTGAAAGACCGGGGAGTGAATCGCTATTTTTAAACCAAGCGTATTCTTTCTCGTTTTGCCCCTTAAAAGTTGCATTGCGCGGGCTGCCGGTGCGAATTAAACCGGGGCAAACCGTCGTCACATAAACGCCGTCTTGCAAAACTTCGGCGCGTAAGCCTTCTGAATAACCTGCGAGCGCGAATTTCCCGACCACATAACTATTTAAATGCGGAAAAGGTACTTTGCCGCCAATTGAGGAAATGTTGACGATGCGCCCTTCTCTGCGGCGTCGCATGTCGGGAAAAACTTCGTTAATAGTGTTAAAAGCCGCCCAAAAATGTGTTTTCAGCGATTCCTGGTAGTCTTTAGCAGTGAGGTGTTCGACAGGAGAAACTTGGATCACTCCGGCATTATTAATCAGTACATCAATTTGTCCAAATTCCATCCGTACCGCATTGATGAATTGACCGACTTCAGCCTTATTTGTTACGTCGCATGGATAAGTGAAAACATTTGCCCCGCGCTCCTCTAAATCCTGTTTGGCGACTTTTAGTTCTGAAATATCCCTCGCACAAATGGCTACTTTCGCTCCTTCTTTTGCCGCTTCTCGCGCCAGCACCAGTCCAAGTCCGCGTGAGCCGCCTGTAACGACCACAACTTTGTCCGCTAAACCAATTGCGCGCGATTTACTAAGCAGCATTTTTGCTGCTAAAACTGCTCCGACTCCGGCTAAACCCCAAACCAACGCGTTATTTCTGTTTGCTAAATTCATTCCCGCTTGCTCCTTAAATTACTCACTAAATTCCGCCACGACAGGGGCGTGATCCGAAGGGCGTTCCCAACCGCGCGGTGTTTTATCAATTTCGCAGTGCAAGCAACGTGCCGCCAAACTATTGGAAATCCAAATGTGATCAATGCGAAGTCCGTTGTCTTTGAAAAACGCGCCTTCACGATAATTCCACCATGAATAAAGCCCGCCGCTCTCATGAAACATGCGGAAAGCATCAACAAATCCCCATTTGCGAACGTGTTCGAGCGCAGCGCGTTCCGGTTTGGAAAAATGCAGTTTGCCTTCCCACGCACGGACATCGTACACATCGCGGGCGTCCGGCGCGACATTAAAATCACCGCAGAGCAAAACGTCCGCGTCTTTTGAGCAAGTCGCATCAAAATAATTTCTCAGTCGTTGCAGCCAATCAAGCTTGAATTTAAACGGCTCCGACCACAGTTCAGTGCCGTTCGGAATATAGGTATTTACGACGCGAACCGTTTTGATGGTTGCAGCTATCAATCGTTTTGGCGATTCCGGCGTGTCGTCAGGGAAATTGTATTGAACGTTTTCAAGCTGGTGACGCGTCAAAATCGCTACGCCGTTGTAGGATTTTTGACCCATAAACGCGGAGTTATATCCGATGTTTAAAAAATCAAGCGCGGGAAATCTATCGTCCGTTATTTTGGTTTCCTGCAAACACAAAACATCCGGCTGATTTGTCTCAATCCACTCTAAAACGTGCGGCATCCGCACAGTAATCGAATT
>JBDTZD010000365.1:0-8822 GCA_040005335.1 Pyrinomonadaceae bacterium
GATACAGCAAGTAGAGCAGCGTTTCCATAAAATTGTCCGGCTGGACAGGGCAGCCGGGCACGTTGACAATCGGAAGTCCGGCTTTCGATTTCCAGTCCCAACCGAGGTAATCCGCCAGCCCCATTGCGCCGGTCGGATTGCCCGCCATCGCGTGAATTCCGCCGTAGGTGGCGCAAGTTCCGCAGGCTACGACCGCCAACGCCTTTGGAGCTAAACGGTCAATCCATTCGCATGTCGTAATAGGCTGCCCCGTCATTGCGTCATTTCCGAGTGCCGCCCAATAGCCTTCTTCCTTAATGTTTTCGTTCGGAATCGAGCCTTCTACGACGAGGACGAACGGGTCAATCAAACCTTGTTCGGCTTGATACCAATACTTCATAAATTCGTCGCCGACTTCATAAGCTAAAACAGGATTGTGCAGATGCACTTTCGGGAGTCCCGGAATCGCTCCTAACAAGACGTCTTCAATGCTCGGCTGGGTTGCGGCGGTGATGGAAATCGTATCGCCGTCGCAGCCTAAACCTGCTGTAATCCAAAGAACATGCACATCCGTGACAGGCGAGGGACGCTGCGTTTTTCGCCCATAGGGAACATTTTCTGTTTCTGCTGCCATCGTTATTTGCTCCTTTTTTAATATGGCAAGTGGTGGATGGATTATTAAGAATTAGGCTAATTGTTCACAAATGAATTGCCGGTTTAATGGTAATAATCCATGCACACACGACCGTCCGTTTTTAAATCTCAAAAATGAAATTCAAACGGTTTATGTTGATAATTTTTTATTTTTGATGATGCAGGCGCACCCGTAGCGGCTGCTTACCAAAATTTGGTTCAAAGAGCCGCCCACCTTGATGCGCCGAGAGCATTGTTAAGTGCTTCGGCAGGAACTTATTATCTATTAACTTGAAATCTAAAGTTAGATTGTTATGTAATTTACATTACATTGCAAGAGGTTTTGTTCATGTTCACAACAAATTTTATCAAGGGATTTGTTGCTCCCAGAAATAAATTAAACAATCAAAAAGGTTTAAGTAATTTTGAAGTAAAAATTAAATTTTAATTATCTGTTGGAAATTTGCAATCGCAACTTGTCCCAGCGCCAGACCTCCGTCGTTTGGCGGAACTTGGCGATGCGTGAGAACTTCGAAATTGTTTTCGCGCAGCCGTTTTAAACTCGCTTCGAGCAACGCGACGTTTTGAAAACAACCGCCCGTTAAAGCTACGCGGTTTAGTTGCTCGCGCGTCCGAAAACTGAGCGACAAACGCAAAATCAAATCTGCCACAGCATTATTAAATTTAGCGGAAATTTCCCCCACAGAAACTCCCGATAAAACGTCGTTTGCAACTTCAGAAATCAGCCGTGCGCAGTTTATTTCAATGGTTTCGCCTTCGCTTAAATCGAATTCGTAAGCGTCGGAAACATTTTCGTCAAGCATCGCTTCAAACTCAATCGCGCCCTGAGCCTCGTAAGTAATCGTCTGGCGAACGCCCGCCAGCGAAGCAACCGCGTCGAAAAGCCGTCCGAAACTGCTGGTCGGAACAGCGTTAAGATTATTTTCAAACTGCTTTAATAAAATTCTGCGCTCGATTTCCGAACAAACTGCGACACACGGCAAACTTTCATTCCAATCAATTCCGGCTTGCCACAAATGCGCGAGCGCGACACGGTACGGTTTTTTTACCGAAACATCGCCGCCCGCCAGCGGAAAATATTTCAAATGCGCGGCTCGCTTAAATCCGCGATAATCCGCCAGCAAAACTTCGCCGCCCCAAATTGCGCCATCATCGCCGTAACCTGTTCCGTCAAATGCGAAACCGATAACTCGCTCAGCGCCGTCTAAGCCGTTTTCCGCCATCACCGAAGCAATGTGTGCATGATGATGCTGAACCGCGACTAGTCGTGTTTGGGGCTGAAAAAGTCTGGTTAAATTATCTTTTGCCCAACGCGCCGACAGATAATTAGGATGTTTATCAAACACAACGATTTCAGGCTCAATGCGAAAAAGTTTTCGCATCTGTCCGACCGATTTTTCAAACGCGCCCAGCGTTTCCAAGTTTTCCATATCGCCAATATGCTGCGACATAAAAGCGAATTCATCTTTTGCAACACAGAACGTCGCTTTTAACTCGCCGCCGACTGCCAAAACAGGCGGAACTTTGAACGGAAGCTGAACCGGAAACGGCGCATAACCGCGCGAACGGCGAATCGGTAATTCGTGATGTTCACAAACTCTAACGACAGAATCATCGCACGGCACATAGATATCGCGGTCATGCAGCAAAAACGCGTCGGCTAAATGGGAAAGTTTTTCCAATGCCTCGTCGTTATCTGTAACAATCGGTTCATTGGAGAAATTTCCCGAAGTCATGACCAAAACATTGAGATTTTGAAACTTTTTGTCAATTGAATTGAAAAGTAAATAATGAAGCGGCGAATACGGCAGCATCACGCCTAAAAATAAATTGTTTGGCGCGACGAGTTCGGCAATTTCCGCATCTTGTTTTTTCCGCAACAGAACAATCGGGCGTTCTTTGCCGGTCAACAAAACTCTTTCCGCATCGCTAATTTCCACCAGACTTTCCGCCACCCCCAAATCTCTGCACATCACAGCAAATGGTTTATCAACTCTGCCTTTTCTCTTCCGCAAAGCATATAAAGCAGCGTCGTTTCGCGCATTACACGCGAGATGAAAACCGCCGATGCCTTTGACGGCAACAATTCCGCCCGCACATAAAACTTTTTGTGCGGCTAAAATAGCGTCTTCATCAAGAAATGTCGGTTCGTCTTTTTCGATAAACCAAACTCTTGCGCCGCAGTTTTGACAAGCGTTCGGTTGAGCGTGAAACCGTCTGTTAAGCGGATTGTCATATTCATTTTGGCAAAGCCGACACATTTGAAACACGCTCATTGTCGTTTTTGTCCGGTCATAAGGAATGTCTTTGATGATAGTAAAGCGCGGTCCGCAATTGGTGCAGTTGATAAAAGGATAGCGAAAACGCCGGTCACCTTTCTCAAATAATTCCCGCAAACAATCGTCGCAAATGCTTGAATCGGGCGAGACGAGCGTATTTTGCGATTCGCGAGCTTGGCTTTCGACGATTCGGAAATCCGTTTCGTTTTTCAGAGTAATTTCTTCGACTTCAATTTCCGTAACGTGCGCCAGCGGCGGCGAGTTTCCACGCAAAAGTCTTTGAAATTCTTCCAAATTTTTGGCGGAGCCTTCTATTTCGACAAAAACACCGCTGCTCACATTGCCGACAAAACCGCGCAAATCACAACTTTTCGCACACGCATAAATAAACGGGCGAAAACCAACGCCCTGCACCGCGCCGCGAATCTCCAAGCGAAGTCTTTGCCAAGTTTTATCAGATTGCAGGGTCATGAGAATTTCGTTTATTGTGACTTATCCACAACAGAATTTAGCATTGTCGGGTAAGATTCTTCGGCAAATTGTTTTTGCAACAGATAAAAAAGAAGAAATCCAATTTTTGCCTCTTGTCGTTTCCGTCATTAAAATTGAAGAAATGATAAAAACAGTGAGCAGACAAATTCAATTTGAGAACCGAGAGCAAAGCCAGCAAAAGTCCCTGTGCGGAGGTTCGCAATGTTGTGTGGGATCGTTTGTCTGAACTCGACAAACATTTGCGAGATTTAATGCTATCGCAGGGAACTCGCGGCGACGCTCCAGAAAAAAGTACAATTTCCCGAATTTAAACGTTGACTCACTTTAGATTTGCTTTAGTTGACCGTTTTGGCAACGCGTTCAAACTGGATTTCTTCAAAATGCGTCATTTGTTTGAAATCGCGAAAACGCTGGTTAATTTCATCATGCGTCAGGCGCGCAACACGTTCTGTTCCGAATTCTTCGACGTTAAACGAAGCCATTACCGAGCCGAAAATCATTGCGCGGCGCATCGCAGCCTCGTCCGTGGTTTTCTGGCTGGCGAGATAACCCATAAAACCGCCCGCAAAAGTGTCGCCAGCGCCGGTCGGGTCAAAAACTGATTCGAGCGGATACGCCGGAATCGCAAAATAGCCATTCTTGGTGAAAAGTGCCGCGCCGTATTCGCCGCGTTTGATCACAAGGGCTTTTAAGCCGTAATCCAAAATCTTTTTAGCGGCTTTATGAATGTTCGGCTCTCCGACAAGCTGGCGCGCTTCGGCATCGTTGATAATTACGCAATCAACTACTTTCACAGTTTCAATCACTGCGTCTTTCATTGATTCAATCCAATAATTCATCGTGTCCATCGCCACGAATCGGGCGCGCTGACATTGTTCACGAACTTGCTTTTGCGTCGTTGGGAAAATATTAGCGAGAAAAACGAACTCTGAGTTTCTCGACGTTTCTGAAAGTTTGGGCTCGAAAGTCTCGAAAACATTTAGTTCAGTCGCGAGCGTCTGAGCCGTGTTCATGTCGAAATCGTAACGCCCGCGCCAGAAAAAGGTTTTGCCTCCAGTAACGCGCTCAACATCGTCCGTGTTGATATTTTTAGAATGCAGCAGATTAAATTCTTCCGCGCCAAAATCATCACCGACAACGCCAACCATTCGCACATCGGTAAAATTGCTTGCCGATAAAGAAAAATGCGTGGCGGCTCCGCCAAGCATCCGTTCACGTTTTCCAAACGGCGTTTCCACCGCGTCAAACGCTAGTGAGCCAACCACTGTTAATGACATTTAATAAGCTCCTGCTGAAATAAAATTTTAAGATTTAACTCGCCAAGGCGGGTTGAGCCGATTCTCTCCGGCATAAAATAAACAAATTTGGTTTCCATCCGGGTCGCGTAAATAAGCTTCGCGCCAAAGCCAGCTTTGGTCAATCGGTTCGCTTTCAAATTTAATGCCCCGCTCTTTCAATTCAGCAACTTTAGCGTCTAAATTTTGGCACTCAAAATAAATGGTGACACTGTTGTTATGAGGTATTTCAGTAGTTTCATGAATTGAAAAAGTGGCATTTCCGTCAGGGCATTCAAAACGAACATAGCGCGGCGCGCTATCAACAATCAGTTTTAGACCCAACTGTTGGTAAAATTCCATTGATTCAAAAACATTTGTCGAATGAATTGTGACTTGATTTAAATTCACTTTGACGCTTGTTGAGGATCAATTGTCTTTAACACTTCTTTGGCTTTTTTGGCAAAATCGCTCTCAGGAAACTTTTCGACCAGCAGACTAAGGTTTGCAACTGCATCTTCCTTGAGTCTTTCCGGCATAAATCTTTCTTTATCGGCGGGAGAGAGTTTGGCAAGATCAATTTTCTGTCTGCCTTTACCTTCGAACAAATAAAGATTGCTGATTCCAAACAAATACAAAACCTCGTCCATCCGGGAAAATTCAGGATAGGCGGCGATTACTTCGTCAAGCCGCAAAACAACAGCCTTATAAGCTTTTTTCGTCGTGAAATATTGCCGGGCTACTTCGAGGTTTTTCATTGCATCCTGCTCTAAAATCGGATCGCGCTGAACTCTGGGTTCAATCGTACGCCCTTGAGCGGAGGCAGAAAAATTAAAAGTCAAAACACTTAAAATTGCGAAAGTAACCGCTAAAACTGTTTTTTTCATATAATTATCTGTTCTCTTCTGATCTTTAGCTTGGCGGCGCGTATTTGCCGATGATCGCCTCCAGCTTTTTCGCCGTTTCTAAATTCCAAAATTCGGGCTGTGTGAAAATTGCATTTTTTGTGGCGCCGGCAAATTGGTTTGGTGTTTCTTTGCGGGCGACACGTTGCACGGCGTCCTTCAAAATTAGCTGCGCGTTGCGAACATTTTTGTGCAGATATTCAACGACCATTTCAACCGAAACCGAATCGTGACCTTCGTGCCAGCAATCGTAATCTGTCACAAGTGCGAGCGTGGCATAGGCAATTTCAGCTTCGCGGGCAAGTTTCGCTTCCTGCAAATTGGTCATCCCAATAATATCCATGCCCCATTGTCGGTAAACGTTTGATTCCGCTTTGGTCGAAAACGCCGGGCCCTCCATACACAAATAAGTGCCGCCGCGATGGACTTTCAAACCTTCAATTGTTTTGCATGATTCTTCTAAAATATCACTTAATTCAGAGCAAACCGGATGCGAAAAGGTGATGTGTGCAACAATTCCCTGCCCAAAAAATGTTGATTCTTCAGCACGAGCGCGGGTTCGATCAAAAAACTGATCGGGAATCACCATATCGGTCGGAGCGTATTTTTCCTGTAAAGAACCGACCGCCGAAACCGATAAAATATATTCAATGCCCAAGAGCTTCATCGCATAAATGTTGGCTCTGAACGGCAATTCGGTTGGTAGAAGTTTGTGCCCGCGAGCGTGACGCGGCAAAAACGCAACTTTGACATTCTCTAATTCGCCAACAATAAAAGCGTCCGAAGGTTTGCCAAAAGGAGTCTCAACCTCAACCTCGCGAACATTTTTTAGTTCCGGCATTTGGTATAAACCGCTGCCGCCGATAATTCCGATTTTTACTTGTTCCATTTGCTATTATTTGTCTTCTTCGAAATTTCCTGTGATAGATAAGTCTAATTCGTTTTCCCGCCAATCAATAAAAAATCGTCTTCCGTCTTCAAAATCAATTACAACCTCTTCTTTTCGGTGACGTCGAATCTTTTCAATAACCTTACCTTTTAGAAGCTTTGTCGCTCATTCTTCCTCTTTTTTAAGTTGTTTCTTCGGGTCTTTATCGTAAACGCCGCTTGTTTCTTGGATATTTATTCGAAATTGAACTAAGCAAAAACTAATCGTCCTTTAGGCTCTGGGATCGGTCTGCCAAGTTCGGTGGCTGTTTCAATCCATTCTTGGATAATAATTTCAGCGTTTGCTAATGCTTCTTGATAGGTTTCGCCATCAGCTGCACAACCAGCAAGCTCCGGTACTTCAGCAATGAACGCCCTATCATCGGCGCTCCAATAAATAACAATTTCGTATTTATTCATCTTGATCTCCGAATTTGTACTTAAGAATTACGTCGCGCGCTTGTTTTACTTGATACGATTTCGCTTGTTTGCCTTTCGGTTGCAAATTTAGGATTTCGTCAACACCGCTTTTCGTAAAAATATGGTGGCTTCCTTTGACACGCTCGTTAAAGCCGTAATTTTGCAAGAGCCAGCATAAATCGTTAAAATCAATGTTTGCATCGGCGTTTCCAGCTAAAACTTTTTCTCTGATTTTTCCGGATTTGGACATTTTTCAATTTCGGCGTTTTTACTTGTTCCATTCGCTATTTTTTATCTTCCTTACAACCGTTTGCAGCAACAAAAGCTGCCAGCTCATTTTTATTTCTTTTCTCAACCAAAGCATCCAAATCTGCGAATTGCGCTTTTGGCTTTTCCTTAACCATTGCTTCATAGGCTTTCAACATACTTTCCGCGCCTGCAAGTTGAGCGGCAATTTCATCACTTGCTTTATCAGGATTTTCCAGTTTGAATGCTGCCATTCCGATAGTGTATTGCCCAAACAGTTCGCTACCGTTCTTATTCTTTTTATCTGTTGCAGACGTGATGGCGTTCGTGCAAATTGTAACGCTTACGTCTTTAGTTTGGATTATATAAAACATTGCCCATTCACGAATCTTTTTCGCATCTTTGTCAAACGGTTTTTCTTCTAACAACCGCGCTGCTTTGATAAGCGTTTCTTTATCGTCTGTTTTGTTTTTGTTATCTTGTGCAACAGCGAATTGAGCCGTTAACCCAACGGCCAAGAATAAGGCAAAAATGGTAAATAGTTTTTTCACTGAATATTCTCCTAGATTTATTCAACTTTAATTGCTTTTAATTTTCCGTTTTCTTCCGTCAAACGGCAAAGCGGCGCATCCGGGTCATGATAAAAATAACAAAGCCAATTTTCTTTGACCGCTTGTGGCAACAGAAGTTTTTTGTTTGCCAATGTGTCAAGAGGAAAGAGATCGTAGCCCATAATCCAAGCGGGCGGAATGTGTGCACGCGTTGGAATCAGATCGGCAAAACTGTAAAATGTTTCGCCGGCATTATTCAGCCTGACGCACTGCATCGCTTCGTTATGTCCGCGCACGGTCTCCATCCTGAGATTCGGTACGACTTCGTATAAATCGTCTTTTAATTCAAGCTGCCCAGATTCCATTAACGGCTGCCAATTTTCGGGCAAGTAGCTAGCGCGGTCACGGTCGGAAGGATTTTCGGCGTGGATAAATTCAAACTGAGAAACGAAATATCGGGCGTTTGGAAATGCCGGAATGAGATTGCCCGCTTGATCCAATTTGGTGTTGCCGCCGCAGTGGTCAAAGTGCAGATGAGTATTGACGACGATTGAAATACCTTCTGGTGTGCAGCCGGTGCGTTCAAACAAAGTTTGAGCAAAAGGTTTTTGACGGTTGACACCGTAAATTTTCGCTTGCTTTTCCGTCCATTTTTCGCCCATCCCGGTTTCGATTAGAATTCGCTCTCCCGCAGCGGTTTCGACAAACAAACAATTGGTTTGCACACGAATTCTGTTTGCTTCATCGGGCGGCGCAACGCGCTCCCAAAGTACGCGCGGAACGATCCCGAACATCGCCCCGCCGTCCAGCCGAAATTCTGTATCCGGCACAATCTCAATGCGAAAATCTCCGAACTGCATTTATAAAAAAAGGCGAAAGACAATCCAGCAATCAAATTTGACAGATCATCTTTCGCTTTTGAACGTTATTGTTTTTTGATTGGTGGAGGCAGAACGTTTTTATTTTTTGACGGAACCGGTTTTCCGCTTGGCGAATTGGGTTTTTCCATTCCCGGCGGCAACTGTTGCGGAAGCGGTGAACTGCCGTCCGGGGCTTCCGGTACTTCGACCGTAAAATCTTCGGGCAGTTCGATTT
>JBDTZD010000006.1:0-8821 GCA_040005335.1 Pyrinomonadaceae bacterium
TGGTGCAGAGGGTAGGATTTGAACCTACGTAAGGCGTTAGCCTGCCGGGTTTACAGCCCGGTGCCATTAACCACTCGACCACCTCTGCAATTATCAATAATTGCAATACTAAGACAGATATTCCGTCAGTTGCAAAACTCTGATATTAGTCAATTCCGTTTTTCTTTGCAAGCGCGGAAAAGGCGGTTAGTCGTTTTTTGTCTTAAGCGCTTTATAAGAAGCTCTCGGGTGATGTTGTTCGTAGGTAGCTTTTAAATGATTATCAGTAATGTGCGTGTATATTTGAGTTGTAGAAATGTCGGCGTGACCCAGCATTGCTTGAACAGAGCGCGAATCAGCTCCGCGCTGTAACAAATGCGTAGCAAAGCTATGTCGCAGAGTGTGCGGCGAGACATTTTCTAAGCCAGCTTTTGCGGCGCAAATTTTGACTAAATTATAAGCGTCGCCGCGCGTCACGGGTTTCCCAAGCTTTGAAACGAACAAAAGTGAATTTTGTAAATTATCGTTTCTGCCCCGAACCGCTAGATATTTCAGTAGCCAGTCAACCGCGCTTCTCCCTAAAGGAACCCGGCGCTCTTTGCTTCCCTTGCCGTGAGCATTTACAATGCCTGCGTCCAAATCGAGATCCGAAACTTTCAAATTAACGGCTTCCGAAACGCGCAAACCAGCAGCATAGAGAACTTCGAGCAAAGCGCGATCGCGTAAACCTGTCTCGATTTCAACATTCGGCACGGAAAACAAACTTTCAATCTCGCTTTCGATCAAAAATCGAGGCAAATAAAAAGCCTTTTGCGGCGCAATTAAATCTTCCGCCGGACTTTTTTTAAGATGTCCGTCAAGCATTAGAAATTTGTAAAAGCCGCGCACCGCCGCGACCATCCGTCCAGCCGAAGTAGATGACAAACCTTTTTGCAATAGAGACGCCTGCCATTTGCGCAAATCCGTCCGGGTTAAATCAAGCAATTCAAATTTGTTTATTTCCGTCCATTCGCGCAACTGTCGCAAATCGCTTTCGTAGGCAGAGAGCGAATTCTTTGCCAACCCGCGCTCAACTCGCAGATAGTTTAAAAACTCTTTGACCAAATCGCGTTGTTTGCTAATCATTTTGTTTAAAAATCATCGTTGTTGCGTTGTGACTGCGGCGGACAAGCGGAATTATCGAAACTCCCGTTTAATTGAGTCAGAATATTTCGAGATTGCCAGCGAGATAAATTCCAAGTGCGAAAATCCCGATCTTGTTTATTTTCCCAACGATGCCAAAATTCATCTTTTACCACACACTGCTGTTCAAATGTCATTTGGGGTAACGCATCTGCTAAAACCGGAATAGCATCATCACTTAAATATCTTGCATTGTAAACAACGTCAAAAGAGCGTCCTTGCTCCATCAATATTACATTGTGACGCACAATAAAATTATCTGGATTCAGAACGTGAAGCCCAGCGACAACGAAAAGCGCCATCCACAATGCGCCCCACGCAAAATGTTTGGCTTGCCCGCGCAAAACCGTCAAACCGAACCAAACAAAAACAAGCGCCAGCCAGAACATAAATGCTGTTGGATAAAGCCGCATGGTTGTCATTCCGTAACCCAAATTGCCCGTATAAAGCAACATTCGGTTGACGGCGGAATACATAATGATAAACAGCAAACCGATATTGACGGCTGACAAAGTCCGAAACAGTTTTTCTGTTAACAAATTGTTTTTGTGCAGTAAAAAATGCGTCGTCAGCAAGATCGGCAAAACGAGAGCAGCGACCCAACACAACTCAAAAAATCCGCGCCGAGCGTATTCGGCAAGTTTGAAATTCTCGGTTGTTTGTACAAAATCCATGCCGCCGAAAAAGTAGCGCAGTTGGACGATCACGAAACCCAAAAACAACAAATTAATTAAACCTAAAACCACGCCGGTTTCGATTGCGCCGAGTCTGACAAAATCCGGCAAATAGTCAATAAAATCTTTCTTTTCTTCTTTAGGCTTGGCTTCCGTTCTTGGTAATTCTTTAATTTCTTTTTCGGTCAAATTATCAGTGATACTTGCTGCAGATTGGTGAGTTTCCAAGACAGCGGATTTGTTGGCGGAAAAATCAGTCGTCCAGTTATCGTTCAAAACCCCGCCGAATAAAGCACCGCGTAAATATCCGGCGCAAATCCAGGCGAAAAACGAGAATAATAAAACGTGGCTGAATAAAATTTCAGGCTGGATGTTAAAAGTGTTTTTGACGATGCCTTCGAAAACTGCGTCAGCCGCCATAAACAAAACGCCAAAAACCAGCAAAATCGGAGCGGCGATTGCTAAACCGCGGATGATTGCGAGTCCGTGTTTTGTCCATCCGCTGCGCGGAATCGTTTTCCATTCAATATCTCCAAATATCAGCAGAAACGGTGCGAAGGCGGCATTAAAACCTGACGATACAGCCCCAAGAGCATAGTGCAAGAATCCGGCAATTTGAGGCGAAATTTTAAGCGCGGGCAAACTTAAAATCGCCAGCAACACGAGCATTGCCAGCACGTCGAGCGTTTGCAGCGCAAACGAATCGCGCCAGACGAAACCTGCGGCGAAAAACATCAGCGCGCCGTGCAGAGCAATTGTTTGTTTTGTCCAAATCTCTCGTTTGCGTCTCAAGGTGAGCGTAATCATTACGCTGACGAGTCCGCCGACCCACAGCAAAACATTCAAACCCCAGGGCGTTGCTCGCAACAAAACATCGCCTAGCAAACCCAATAATAAAGCCGCTTCTAAAATTTCTAAGCCGATTCTCGTTTTGGAGTTCATAATTCTATTCTTTGCTCAAACTGTTTAATCCTGACTTCACGCCGAACAAAGTTTTGTGTTCCTATTTGTAAGCAATTTTTAATGTTTTTCGCGATTCGATTTCGAGCAGTTTCACATCGTCTGGAAATGAGCCGCGCCCAAAGAAAACGTGTGCGGCGAATGACCGCAAAATCGGCAGTCGCATCGCCATACAACCTAACTCAAGGAGTGTTTGATTGTTCATTGCCGCTAAAACGCGCCGCATCCAAATGCGAGAAACAAATCGCGCTCGGAAAAGATCCCCCGAATAACTTTGTAAAATTTCTGGCTCTCCGGCTTTTAAGCTTGCCAAAACCACATTTGCGGCAATTGTTGAAAGTCGTAAACATGGGTCGAGCCCGCCGGCCGTGAGCGGCGAAACTGCTCCCGCCGCATCGCCAATCAAAAGTCCGCGTTCGTTTGCAATTCGGCTTAAAATGCCGCCGACCGGGATTCGTCCGCCACGCGTCTCGACGAGTTCGGCTTTGGTTAAATCAACAATCGAATTTCCAATTTTTTCCTTAAATTTTAGTAATGCTTCGCGCGGATTAAATTTAGCGGCGTAGCCCCCGACTCCGATGTGAACATCCTCGCCATCATTTGTCACCCAGGCGAGATAACCGGGCGCGAGTTTCGCATCCAGAAAACAATGCAGACGAGGTTCATCGCCGGGCGGAACGCCCCGATAAACTTCTTCAAAACCAACAATCCATTCCTTGTTTTCGTCTAATCCCAGATCACGCGCAATTTTTGAGTTTGCTCCGTCCGCGCCAATTATAACTCGTGTTTTAACAGTCCAGCTTTTCCCGGGATTTTCAAATTTGACGATTGTTTCGGTTCCGCTCCGTTTAATTCCGGCATAGCGCGTTCCGCCGCGATATTCTATGCCGTGTTCCAAACAATCCTCCAAAAACCGCTGGTAGAGTTTGCCCATTTTACCGACTCGAAACTCGTCGTGCGAACTTTGCAAATTTAAAACTTTGCGGGCGGGCGAATAAAGCGAGACGTGGCGGACGGCTTTGCCCAAACAATCTGCGGGGATTGCAAAATCCTCGAGCGTTTTACGGACAAAAATTCCGGTCGTGTGAACACCTTCGTCAAGCGCGGTTTTGCGATCAACCAGCAAAACTTTTGCTCCCGCTGCGCTCAGCGTTTTGGCGCATTGCAAACCCGCTAAACCTGCGCCGACAATGACAACATCAAATATTTTCATATTTTTATTGCAAATGCGCCGTCTGCTGCGAATTCTCTAGTTTGAAAAACGCGCGTTTGTGCCCAATACTATCTTCGTCGCCGATTAAAACTGCTTCGATAACTTTATCAACTCCATAACCTTCGCTGGCGTCGAGACGCGGATTTTGCACGTTCTCTGGCAAATCGAAAACGATTTCTTTTTCAAATGAGCCGCCCGCTGGCACTTTCTCTTCCCATGAAGGCTCAGGTTTTTCCAAACTCGTATCGCGCGGATATCGCTTGCCTGATTCATCTAAAACCTCAAAATTAGGCGCGGTTAAATTTAAAGGCTCGCGCTTTGCGTCGCTCGAAACTTTGATTTTCACAATATAAAACTCGCCGGTTGCCGTTTTGCCGCCGAAAGTTTTAGTTTTCTGCATATCAGTAACGGCCGTATGCATGTGGCAATCAAAATAAAATCCGCAAAACTCTTTTGGCTCGTTAAATCCTAGAGTTTGCTCTTGACTGAAAAATGAAGCCGTAAAAAACAAAAATGCATAAGCAATAAACCACACTGTTACTCCGCCAAAGACAAAATGTTTGAGCCAGGATTTTTTTGTCCAAAACGCAATGGTCAATAAAACAACCGCGAAGATTAATCCGCCAACCGTCATCAACATCATTAAAACGCCCATAATTTTCCTCCTTCGATTTACTTTTAGAACGATTTCATTGCTTTGATCAAAGTTTCCATATGGTTTAGATAACGCTCTAACGCCGCGCGTCCCATACTCGTAATTTTGTATTCGGTGAGCGGAGTTCTACCTTTAAACGACTTGACGCATTCAATATATCTGGCTTCTTCCAATTTGCGAGCGTGGACGCTCACGTTGCCGTCTGTGGTTTGCAACAGTTTTTTCAAATCGTTAAAACTTAAACTTTCGTTTGCCGCCAGCGCGCTGATAATCCCAAGCCGCATTCGTTCGTGAATTACTTTGTCCAAATCGTTGGAAACCGATCCAGCCGCTTTTTCAACTTTTTTAATCTGCGAATTGCTGGGTTTTTGCGTTTCCGATTCTTTCACTGCTGGATTTTCTGATTTCCATTCGTCTTCGACGAATCGGTATTTTCTTTGTGCCGACATTTCTCTAACCTCCGTGTTTTCGTCCGATGACGATCCCAAAAATGATGTGCATGACTCCAAATCCTATGCCCATAAAAAAATTGCCGTACTGCACAGGCGCAATCGCGGCAATCATTCCCAAAATTAAAAAACAAACGCCCATTGTCGGGACTGGCTTGACCGAAAACATCCCGCCAGTTGTGACCGCCGCGCCATACATCAAAAGCCAGACAACCGGCAGAATTGCGTCTTGATCAAATTTGTGCAGCAAAATCGTTAAGACAATTCCGGCGAACAGCGGTGGCGCAAAACCAAACGCAAATTTTCTCGCCGGAGCGCTAAAAAGAGAACTTTCCGCCGTTCGAGCTTTTTGCCACATTGCTAAAAAACCAATGGCGAAAGCAAGTGCTGCTTCCGCCATCCAAGTTAAAAGCCAAAATCTTATGTTTGTTTGATTTGCCGCAACTATCGCCGCCCCGATTGCCGTCGCGCCCATCAGCGCCCCGCCGTAACCCGGAACCGCTGTAAATGAAGCGGAAGCCCGCTCCATTGTCTCGCGAATAAATTTTAAATTATCTATTGCTCTATCACCCAAACGCGGCGGCTCATTTGCATTTTCGGATTCTTCTTTTAATCGAAATTGATGAACTGACATTGAGAATTTGTCTTCCTCAAGCTTTTCAAACTGCTGACAATCCGAATGATACTCTTGAATAATTAATTGTCAAGTGCTTTGCGGCACAAAGCAGGATTAATTTATTGGTTTAATTTGCTGCTTGCTCATGCAAGAGGGTTAATGTCTTTCGTTCGTAGTTCGAAATTTCTACAGTTAAGGAACTCCTATGAAAAATAATTTCCAATTAGCTACTTTGCTACTTGTCGCGCTAGCAATGTTTGCGGTAACGCTTTATTGGTTTCGTCCTGCGCCTGACAAGTTAACGCGCGTAACAGTCGCGGGCGAAGCTGAATCCAAAGTTGCACCCGACACGGCCGTGATAATTTTCTCGGTTGTTACGCAAAATCAACAAGCCGTTACAGCTCAACAAGAAAACGCCCGCAAATCTGAAGCTGTGAAACAATCAGTCACAGCGGTCGCGGCAAATTCCAAATCCGAAATAAAAACAGCAGATTACAGCTTGCAACCCGAACAGGATTACGGCGGGAAAATGCCGAAAATCGTTGGTTACACGGCTCGGAACAGCGTGTCCGTTTCAATTGCTGATTTAAACGCTGTTGGTGCAGTTATTGACGCAGCGACGAAAGCCGGAGCAAATACTGTCGAAGGTGTTTCGTTTGTTTTGCGCGAAGATTCACCGGCACGCGGCGACGCACTCGCGCTTGCTTCGCGGCAGGCGATGGCAAAAGCTGAGGCAATCGCAAACTCTCTGGGCGGACGAATTGTACGTGTCGTCGAAACACATGAAGGCGGAGTTCAACCGTATGCACCTGCGCCCGAAAACAATAGCTACAAGTCAATGTCAAACGCAACAAGCTTGAACGAGGCAAAACGCGGCTATACAACGCCGGTTTCAGGAGGTTCGCTCAATGTGCATTCGCAAGTTGTCTTAACGGTTGACATTGAAATTAAGAAATAAATTTAACTGATAATGTTTTCTATTTGACACTTTTGCCACTATGAATGGCACAATAAACTGTTTTATCAAATGGAGAACAAATGCTTGAACTTCGCAATATAGCCAAACGCTGGGGCGACTGCATAGCTAACAACGACGTTTCACTTAAGGTGCAAAAAGGCACGATTCACGCGATTGTCGGCGAAAACGGGGCAGGAAAATCTACAGCGATGAAAATCGCTTACGGTTTTTTTACGCCGGACGCCGGTGAGATTTTGGTTGACGGAAAATCCCAAACGATTCGGAACCCACACGACGCGATTGCGCTCGGAATTGGCATGGTGCATCAGCATTTTATGCTGGTTGACACGATGACCGTGGCTGAAAATATTATTTTGGGCGCGGAAACCGGCAGCGCTTTTGACCTCGATTTAGACGAAGCACGAACGAAAATCAAAAAACTTTCAAGTGAATTAAACTTGGCAATTAATCCTGACGCAATTGTTGAGAATCTGTCGGTTGGGCAGCAACAGCGAGTAGAGCTTTTAAAAGCGCTTTTCCGCGACGCGCAAATTTTGATTTTAGACGAGCCAACTGCCGTTTTAACGCCGCTCGAAGTCGAAGAGTTTTTTCAAATTTTGCGCCGGATGCGCGAACAAGGCAAAACTATTGTCATCGTCACGCACAAATTGGATGAAGTTTTGGCAATATCGGACGAAGTGACGGTGATGCGTGATGGCAAAACAATCGGCAATGTCAAAACGAGCGAAACAACAGCCAAAGATTTAGCCAGAATGATTGTCGGGCGCGACGTTTTGCTTCGAGTCGAAAAGACTGTTGCCGCGCCGGAAGAAATTGTTTTGCAAATTGAAAACTTGAGCGTCTCAGGTTTCGGAGAACATCATGCTCTCAAAAACGTTTCGTTTGATGTGCGAGCGGGCGAAATCGTCGGCGTTGCCGGGGTTGAAGGCAACGGACAAACCGAACTCGTCGAAGCAATCGCCGGATTAATTCCCTCCGCTCATCAAAAGGGTAAAATTAAATTTTCCGGCAAAAATATTTCCAGCCTTTCTGCCCGCAAACGCAAAGACCTTGGGATTGCACATATTCCAGAAGATCGTCATCGGCGGGGTTTGCTGCTTGATTTTGATTTAGCGGAAAATTCGATTCTGGGTGTGCAGCGTCAAAAACCGATTTCGACAAGCAGCGGATTTTTAAGTTTTTCGGCAATCGGCGATAAAATCGGCGGGATAATTAAAAACTTTGACGTGCGGCCAGCCAATCGCACACTTTCAGCCAGAACTTTGAGCGGCGGAAATCAGCAAAAGCTCGTCATCGGACGTGAGTTTGATATGAAACCAAAACTTTTGCTGGTTGCCCAACCGACGCGCGGGGTTGATATTGGCGCCATCGAATTTATTCATCGCAAACTGATTGAACAGCGCGACGCTGGCGCGGCGATTTTGCTGGTCTCAGCCGAGCTCGAAGAAGTTACGGCGCTTTCTGACCGCTTGCTCGTCATTCACGAAGGTGAAATTGTCGGCGAAGTTGACCCCAAAACAACGAGCTTCGAGCAAATTGGATTGATGATGACGGGCGGCGTTAAAAATCAGCAATAGACACAACGTCCCGCGTTTCAGTGTTTAAGGAGAACGCAATTTGCTGTCCGTCTCGTGAGAAAGCAAAGCTCCCGACATCGCCTTTGCCCAAATTTGTAATAATTTTTTCTTTTCCAGCGGCAATCGGCAGCAGCAAAATTTTTGCGTTTTCGCCCGTGTAGAAAATTTGTGCGATAAATTCGCCGCTTGGATGCCAGCGCATTTGCCTTTCGGTGACAAATTTCGGGAACGCGATTTTGCCAGTAAAGGCTCCGGTTTCACTGTCCATCAAACCGATTCGCCAAACGCTCTCATGCTCATTTACTTCGTCCATAAAATAATAAGCGACCAGTTTTCCGTCGGGCGAAGCGGCGGGATGATGTGAATTTTCTCGCGTTAATTGAATCGGCGTCTCGCTCTCGGACGTTGTACGCCAAAGCGTCAAAGTTTTACTGTTCAATCCGCGCTGGAAAATAATTTGGTTGGCGGCGACGAAAACCGGATAAACGTCTTCCGTTCCGTCCAAAACGGGGCGCATGTTTTTCCCGTCAACATCTG
>JBDTZD010000416.1:0-8805 GCA_040005335.1 Pyrinomonadaceae bacterium
CGGAGGCGCAGGATTGCGGAACCTGCCCGACTTTTGGCGCTTGTTGCACGGACGCGCATTTTGTCAATGTTCATATTACACGTCTTGAAGCGATTGCGATTCAAGAAACACTTAATCAATTATCAGAAAGTGCGAAACAAGCAGTTTATGAGCGTATTTCCGACGCAATCAAAAAATATAATTTAAAAGCTGACGGAGATACTTTTGCGCAAACTTACGCCTGCCCGCTTTTCGAACCAAAAAGCGGGTGCCTGGTTCACAATGAAGCAAAGCCTGCGCCTTGCATCCAACATGCTTGCTACAAACGTGCGGAAGATTTACCGCCGCAATGCTTGCAGGATAACGCTGAAAGAAAAATCGAGCGATTAAACCAAAATTTATACGGCGATGATTGGCGCTGGTTGCCCCTACCTATTCAGTTAACAGTTAGCAGTTAAAACAAATAAAACAATTTGGTTACAACTTTGTTCATCTGTTTCTGATAACTGGTGATTGTTAACTGCTAAGTGTTTAGTGTCCACCGCCCGCTCCGATTTTGTTTGGTTTGAGCAGGAATACAAGCGGAATCGCGCATGCAATCAAAATCATTAGAATGTAGAAATCGTCGAGAAAAGCGAGCATTGTGGCTTGTCTAATAACCATTGACCATATTCTACCGCGAGCCTGACCTGCTGCCTCTATCGCGCTTAAGCCTTGTGCCTGCAAAGCTTGCGTCAAACTATTTAAAGCGGCAACAAAATTTGGGCTGTAGTCAGTCGTGTAATAACCTAATTTATTAATGTGACTTTGCGTTTGCCTTGCCAGCAGAGTGGACAAAATCGCAATTCCAAAGCTGCCGCCAAGGTTTCGCGATAGATTCATTAGAGCCGAGACGCTGTTACTTTTGTTTGCCGGAACGCCCGTGTAAGATGCTGTGTTAATCGGAACGAACAAAAGCGCCAAACCCGAAGCTTGGTAAATTCGCGCCCACATCAAAGAATAATAATCTGCGTCCAAACTAAGCGACGTCAAATGCCAGAGCGACAAAGCTGAAATAATCAAGCCAGCCAAAATTAACCACCGTGCCTGAACTTTTTGCAGCATAAAGCCGACGGCTGGCATCATTATCATGACAATTAGACCGCCGGGCGAAATAACCATTCCGGCGTCTATCGCAGAGTAGCCGAGCAAAGTTTGCGCCATCAGCGGCAGTAGAAAAGTTGAGCCGAAAAGAATAAATCCCAAGACAAAAAGGAGGATGAACGAACTGGCAAAGTTGCGATTTAATAACAGCCGCACATCAACTGCCGGATGTTTTTGGTAAAACTCGTATGTAATCCCGATAGTGAGCGAAACGACTGCGATGATGGCAAAAGTCACGATAAAACCCGATTCAAACCAATCCTCGCGGTTACCTTCGTCCAAAACTATTTCGAGTGCACCAATACCAACGGCAAATAGCAAAATACCAAGCCAATCAATTTTGGAGCCTTCTTTTTTGAGTTTTTCGCGCTCGATTGCAGTGCCTTTTGGTTCTCTGACAAAGTACCAAGTAAGTGCGAGCGATAACATTCCGACTGGAACGTTGATAAAGAAAATCCAGTGCCAACTGTAATTATCGGTGATCCAGCCGCCGAGGGTGGGACCGATGGCGGGAGCGAAAACCACGCCCATTCCATAAATCGCGAAGGCGATGCCGCGCTTTGCGGGTGGAACTATGTCGGCAATAATTGATTGTTCGGACGGAGCCAGCCCGCCGCCGCCCAAACCTTGCAGAATGCGAAAGAAAATCAGCATTCCGAGGCTCGTCGAGGCTCCGCACATAAAAGAGCTGACGACAAACAAGCCGACGCAAAACATATAAAACCGTTTGCGCCCAAAATAGGTTGCGAGCCAGCCGCTAATGGGCAAAACAATCGCGTTGGCAACGAGATAGGAAGTTAAAACCCAGGTTGATTCGTCTTGTCCGGCTGAAAAACTGCCTGCGATTTGCCGCAGTGAGACGTTTGCAATGGCAGTGTCCAGCACTTCCATAAATGTTGCAATCGTCAAAATCATCACGATCAAAAGCGGGTTAATGTTCGATCGTGTTTTCTCAGCAGAATTGTATTTTGCGTCAAGCGCGGCAGCACTGGTTGACATCGCAAAGTCCAAAGTCCAAAGTCCAAAGCTCAACGTCAGCTATCGAAACTTCGACTCTAGACATTGGACTTTGGACTTTGGACTTTTTCACCTAACCTTTACTTTCGGTTGAACGCTCATACCGGGCGCAAGTAGATGAACATCGTCCGGTGTTTCGTCAAAAACTATTTTGACCGGAATTCGCTGGACGACTTTGACATAATTACCTGTTGCATTTTCGGGCGGCAAAACGCTAAAACGGGAGCCGGTCCCGACTTGAAAACTGTCGATCTTACCGTGGAATATTTTGTTTGGAAAAGCGTCAATATGAACGTCAACCCCCTGCCCGATTTTCATGTCGGCAAGCTGAGTCTCCTTAAAGTTGGCAACAACCCAAATCTCCGATTGTGACAGAGCCATCAAAGCCGTTCCCGGTTGTACGAGTTGTCCTTCCTGCACGACTTTGCGCGTGACAAAACCGTCCTCGGGTGCGTAAATTTTGGTGTATGAAAGCTCAAGTTCGGCTTGATGAACAGCAGTTTCAGCTTGAGCGATTTGAGCTTCGGCCGATCCAACCTGTGATTCGTTGACAGCAATGCGTTCGGGAGCGGCTTCTGCATCAGCCAGTCGTCCGGCAGACTCATTGACCTGTGATTGCGTCAGATTAATTTGAGCCAGAGCTTGACGGTAATTATCCTCGGCGACGGCGACATTTGCGTCAGCTTCGGCAACGCGCGAAGCGGCAGCGTCAACCTGTTTTCGCGCCGCGTCAACCTGAGCTTGAGCAGTTTGCAAAGTCGTCGTAGCTTGATCAAGCATCTGTTTGGAAACATCGCCCCGGTTGTAAAGCTCCTGGCGGCGATCAAACTCGATTTGCGCCAGCCGCAAATTAGCTTCGGCTTGCGGAACTTGCGCTTTTGTTTGGGCAAGATTGGCTTGGGCGGTTTTGACGGCAGTACTTGCCTGCCTGATCGCACCTTTTTTAGATTGTGCTGCAAGACGAGTCTGCTCGACATTGCTTCGCGCCGTTTCAACATTTGACGAAGCCTGCGAACGTCCAGCAACGGTCGTTTTACGAATCAGCTCGACTCCAGCTTCCGCTTGCCCGCGTTGAGCTTTGGCAGCTTGAAGTTGAGCCTTAGCCGTTTCCAACCGCGCCTGATAATCTTTTGCGTCGAGTTCAACCAGCAAATCGCCTTTTTTGACTTGTTGGTTGTCATGAATATAAACCTTAGAAACATATGCAGATAACTTGGGACTGACCTGAACAATATCGCCATCGAGAAAAGCATCGTCAGTAGATTCATATTGCCGTGCGTATAGCCAGTAAATCGTTCCGCTAATAGCGCCTATCAAGAGTACGCCCGCGACAATGAAAATCGGCAATCGGCGACGCGAGGAGTTAACTTCTCCACTTTTATTTTCGTTTTCGCTGGTTTCGGTTTGGTGACTCGAATCAACGTCTTGACTCTCTTCCAAGAGCGGCGATTCTCCTATATTTTCAGACAGTTTTCCGTTTGAATTAACTTCTGTTAACGGCTTGCCATTGCCGTTGACAACAACAGGGGGTTTCTCTTCGACTCTCTCGCTCATTATCAGTTTAACCTTAGCTAAGTTAGTAAGTGCTTACTTATGTTTTAGCTTATTCACCGTAAAACTGTCAAACTTTCTGTTCTTATTTTAAAAGGATTTCCGGTTTGCAGTTTCTTTTTACCGCATCTTTGACTAAACTACGAAGCGTTTTATTAAATTTGAGAGCGGGCGAGGCTTTGTTAATTGAATTTGCAAACTGAATCTGTCATTAAATCAGTTGGCGTAGTGGTCAAGCCACAACATGCGGAAGCGTGGCAGACGGCTTGCGAGCTTGCCTCTTGGTTTGCGGAGCGCGGTATTATAACGGTTGGCGAACCGCTTTCGCAATCTGAAAAGTTTGCGGGAAACGTCAATTTTTGCGACATTTCGAGTATTGAAAGCGGGCGTATTGGTGAAAACGTTGATTTGCTCGTCGTGTTGGGCGGCGACGGGACGATGATTGCTACGGCGCGAATTGTCGGTGACCGAGACATTCCAATTTTAGGTATTAACTATGGCAGTCTCGGTTATCTAACTGAATTTCGGATTGAAGAGATGTTCGCGGCGCTCGAAGAAATTTTAACTGGAAATTACGAACTTGACCGCCGGGTCTCGCTGCGGGTCGAACATCTTCGCGGCGAAGATATTTTATCAAGTAATCGAGTCTTAAATGATGTTGTTATCAACAAAGCCGCGCTTGCTCGTATCATCAAAATTGAAACGCGATTTAATTCGATGTTTGTCAATTCGTTTCGTGCTGACGGTTTGATTGTGGCGACGCCGACCGGCTCGACTGCTTATAGTTTATCGGCAGGCGGTCCGATAGTTTTTCCGACGATGAACGCGCTGGTCGTGACACCGATTTGTCCTTTTACGTTGTCAAATCGCCCGATTGTTGTGCCGGACGATGCTGTCATCGAACTGCAATTAAAAACGCCGGAAGAAGAAGTTGCTTTGACACTTGACGGGCAAGTCGGATATCAACTTCAAACGAACGATATTGTCCGAATCCGCAAAAGCAAAACGACCTTTAACCTAGTCCAGCCACGAAACCGTAATTATTTTGATGTTTTGCGTGACAAGCTGCGTTGGGGAAGATAAATATAAAGTGAATAGTGAAAAGTGAATAGTGAACAGAAGAAATCTAAACACTATTCAATATTCACTATTCACTTTTCACTAAAGAATGAAGCTACCGAAAATTTCGCTGACTTGGAAAATTATGATTGGGTTGGTGCTTGGCATTTTGCTTGGCGCATTGATTCAAGAAATTAAGACAAGCGTTCCAAAAGAGCAGTTCGACACAGATATTTATTTAACGCTTTTACGTTCCTTTTCGACGCTTTTCCTGAATTTGATCAAATCAATTATTGCGCCGCTGATTTTTGCCACTCTTGTCATCGGAATTTCCGGTACAGGCGACATTAAACAGGTCGGGCGCATCGGTTTAAAATCTCTGGTTTATTTCGAGATTGTCACGACAATTGCGCTCTTCATTGGGTTAGCGGCGGTCAACCTGGTACAGCCTGGCAAAGGTGTTTCGCTCGCCGGAATTACCAAAGGCGAAGACAAAGCGGTGTTGGCGCAACGCGCCCAAAATTTATCAAAAGAAGCGACCGAGGCAACGAAACGCTCCGATGAATTACGGGCGCAGGCGGCGACGAATCCTAATGCCGCCGCTGAAGCCGCACAACTATCGGCACTAGCTTCGCAGAAAGCTGCCGAAGCCGCTAATGCTGCGGCCACTGGTTTAACCGCTCCAGAACCGCTCGCCAAACCTAAAACATTTGGGGAAATTATCGCTCATCTTTCACCGACTTCGATTATTCAAGCAATGGCTGAGGGCGACGTTTTGCAAATCGTCGTTTTTTCGGTTATTTTCGCGCTCGCCGTGACGAGCATCGGCGGCGACAAAGCAAAAGCGATGGTTGAATGGTGCGAATCGCTCGCCAATATTATGTTTCGTTTTACCGAATTTGTGATGAAATTTGCGCCCATCGGAGTTGGCGCTGCGATGGCTTACACCATTGGTCACAACGAACAAGGAATCGGCGTTTTGCGGAATTTAGGATTGCTAGTCTTGACGCTCTACGGCGCGCTTGTGGCTTTTATTGGTTTAGTTTTGCTGCCGATTGCGCTGGTTTTCAGAGTTCCGCTCAAAGATTTTTTTAATGCTGTCAAAACGCCTGCTTCGATCGCTTTTGCAACAACTTCGAGCGAATCTGCTTTGCCAAAAGCAATGGAAAACATGGTGCTATTGGGTGTTCCGCGCCGTATCGTCGGTTTCGTCTTACCGACCGGTTACAGCTTTAATCTCGACGGCACAACGCTTTATCTTGCACTCGCTTCAATTTTTGTTGCTCAGGCTGCCGGGGTGACTCTTTCGTGGACACAGCAAATCGTGATGTTGCTGACATTGATGCTGACATCAAAAGGCGTGGCAGGCGTTCCTCGCGCTTCACTCGTGATTCTGCTCGGTACATTGGCTTCGTTTGCACTGCCGGTCGAAGGCGTAATTTTGATTCTCGGAGTTGACGAATTGATGGACATGGCGCGAACCGCCGTTAATGTTATTGGCAATTGCCTAGCAACCGTAGTTATTGCCAAATGGGAAGGCGCATTTCGCAATCACGAATGGGAACGTGAAGAAGTGGAGATGGAACAAGTAACCGGACAGCCCCCGATTGCTGCAACCTAGATTTAGTGAACATCTGGATGCAAATGTTTTGACTGAGGCAATTTCGCTTTAGAGGTTTGTCAGTGATATTCGGTCAAAACATTTTAGAGCTGTCCGGTTATTTTAAAAACATCTAAACACGCGAATGAATCAGGCGACGCAAACGGTCGGCAAATAAAACATCAATCATTTGTGATTCGATTAATTTCGTGACTTTACCAACTCCAAAAGTTGGATGCATCATTTTTTGTCCGGTCCGATATGTTCGATAGCGATCATAAACTTCGCTGGTGCCGATGGTTTCGGGTCGGCTGTTTGTTTGAGTTCCGGACTTAAAAGTTCCGCGTATTCCGCATTGCGAACAGCTTACGCGCGAAATTTTACCAGCTTTAGTAACGGTTTCGACGACGTGCCCAAGTTCTTCTTCGCAGGAAACGCAAAACTTTTCAACGCGTTCTCCAACTGTAGATAATTGTTTTTCCATTAGATAATCCTCTCCTCTATAAAAACTATTTTCAGTGATTGACATTAAAAACCGTTTACTTGTTTGTTATTTGTGGCGATAAGTAATTCGCCCCCGAGATAAGTCATACGGCGACATTTCAATGTTTACTCGATCACCAACCAAAATCCGAATCCGGAATTTACGCATTTTCCCCGAAATCTGAGCAAGAACCAAGTGCTCAGTACCGTTGACTTGAACTTTGAAAAAGGCGTTGGGCTGTTTGTCAACAATTAACCCTTCAGCTTCAATTAAATCTTCTTTCATTATTATTTTTCCTCAATTGGTTTGTTTAATGGTAAAACCATCTCTTGCCAAAGACATAAAAATGCCCCAAGCTGTGAGATCAGCCCGGGACAATTTTTCAAAAGTGACCGATATTTTTCGACCGATTACCGGCGAAAACTACCGCGTCTGTTTTTTTAGTAGCCGCCGCGGCCACCACCGCCACCGTAACCACCGCGATTGCCGCCGCCGTTCCTGCCACCGCCGCTGCCACTGCGCTCTTCGCGTGGTTTGGCTTCGTTAACAGTCAGGCTGCGCCCGTCAATTTCCTTGCCGTTTAATTGTTGAATGGCTGTTGCACCTTCTTCTTGACTCGACATTTCGACAAAGCCAAAGCCGCGTGAAAAACCTGTGTCGCGGTCGGTGATGATATTAGTTGATTGAACTGTTCCGGCTTGAGCGAAAAGGTCTTGTAAATCTTGGTCAGTTGTTTTAAATGAAAGATTACCGACGTAAAGTTTTGTGGACATAAAAATTCTCCTCTCCGTGTTTCAGGAGCGTCAAAAGAAGTTCGCAAACGAAAAGTGTGCTTCAGCAAAACGGTTGCAGCGAGAAGACTTCGAGTTTGAAAGCTCATCTTAATGAGCTACTTCCAGGGTGAAAAACCAACCTAACTCTCGAACTATCCAAAACGCCACCGCAGAAACAAATCAAAAGGAGACGCACCCGTTGTTAAATGAAAGAGAGAAGGACTAATACAACGCGTAGGATGTATTTATCAGCCGTTGCGTTGTACCCTAATATTTGGCAATCTTTGGCGCAATGATTTCAGTTTCCCTCGAATATGTTTGAAACTTATTCAGAGCGCAAAGGCTTTTTCTGATTGTTTGAATTTTCTCATCTTTATGTGCTTAAGTCATTTATCTGATTCTCGAATTTGAGTCGGAAACCGTACAGAACGCGAGGGCGTAAATTGACAAGATAGGCGGCTGATAATATTTGAATAAACGCGAGGCTCAAACAAAATGCTTTTTCCGATTGGCGACGATAATACCGACCGCATTAACTTCCCTTTTGTTAATTACGCGCTGATTGCGCTTAACATCATCGTGTTTGTGCTGTTTCAAGGCTTTGGCAGCAATGACGCTTTTACCTATGCCTTTGCCGCTGTGCCGAAAGAGATTTTGACGGGCGTTGATTTGCAGGGGTGGGTTCCGGTAACGGATGCCGCCGGTCGCATACTTGGTAGAATTCCGCTAGAGGCAACTCCGATTCCGGTTTATGGAACCATTTTGACTTCGATGTTTATGCACGCCGGGTTTTCGCACATCGCCGGAAATATGCTGTATCTGTGGATTTTCGGCGATAACCTCGAAGACCGGCTCGGGCACATTCGATACGCATGTTTTTATCTAGTTTGCGGTGTGATTGCGGCTTTGGCGCACATTTTTAGTGACAGCAATTCGGTAATCCCGACTTTGGGAGCATCAGGCGCTATTTCCGGTGTGCTAGGCGGGTATTTGTTGCTTTTCCCTCATCGAAAGGTCAATGCCATCATCTTTTACAGCGTAGTTCAAGTGCCGGCTTTCCTCGCGCTCGGACTCTGGATTGCGTTTCAGATTTTTCAAGGCTACATGTCACCAGCTGGTTCCGGCGGTGTGGCTTACATGGCGCATATCGGCGGCTTTATTGCCGGACTTGCGCTCATCAAAGTTTTTGCCATCGGGAC